>JBIKPT010000113.1:0-9617 GCA_044357355.1 Chitinophagales bacterium | reverse complement strand
CAATGCTATTATTGCCTTTGCTAATTGGTTTCATATTTTGCTATGGTATCATTCTTATGAATACTAATTACTTTGCTCGTGAAAAAGAATGGATTTGGCTAACAATATGTGTTCTATCCGTTTTTCTAACAATTGTTATTTACAAGTATCTAAAGCAAACTTTAAATCTGCCTTCTTTTTGAAATAACAGGGAATTTTTTCCATCATTACTTTGTTATACATGAAAACGAAAAACTATGGAACAAACATTGACTTACAACAGAAAAAGCCTGATAACAAGTTTTGAAAAAGCGACCGGAATTACGCAATCAGTAAAAATTGACACTATTTTAGAAGCCAAACAAATCATCAATCACTTAATTCACTTTCTCGATATTAAAGACATCAATAGCATTGAAGATGATTTTATCACGCCGGATTTTAATAAAGACACGATAAAAATTCGATTTTCAGCAACAAACGATAAAGTATCTAATCAGTCATTTTTAGCCAGCATTAAAATCTTCAACGATTACATTTTTGAAACCAACAAAGTGTAATTGCCGCTACTTAACGTAAACATTACTCTTTAGAATAAACAATCTTATTTATTTCAATTAATTTAGAATATAATTTTCTAATGACAATTGACTAATGACTAATCACAAAATAAAAGCAGGAATTATTGGTGCAGCAGGCTACACAGGTGGCGAACTCATACGTATTCTGCTACATCACCCAAACGTTAGCATTGATTTTTGTTATAGCAGAAGTCAATATGGTAAGTTAATATCTGATATTCATACTGATCTATTCGGTGATATTAATTTGGTTTTCACTAATGAAATCAAGCCAACTATTGATGTATTGTTTTTATGCTTACCGCATGGTGAAACGAAACCATTTTCAGAAAGAAACAGCTTCTCACCTACTACAAAAATCATAGATTTATCCAACGATTATCGGTTAAAGAAAGATGCAGATAATTTTATTTATGGTTTACCTGAACTAAATAAAATTGAAATAATAAAAGCCAAACATATAGCAAATCCTGGTTGTTTTGCTACCGCTATACAGTTGGCATTATTACCGTTAGCAAAAAATAATTTACTGCAAAATGACATACATATTTCTGCGATTACAGGTTCCACCGGTGCTGGAATTTCATTAACGGAAACTTCACATTTTACGTGGCGCAATAATAATGCAAGTGCTTACAAAACATTCACACATCAACATTTAGGTGAAATTGGTGAAAGCATTACTCAATTACAACCTACTTACAATCATTCTATAAATTTCATTCCCTATCGTGGTAATTTTTCCCGTGGAATAATTGCAACTATATACACAGATTTTTCAGGCAGTTTAGACGAAGCAAAATCCATCTACCAGAATTACTACAAAGACGAAAAATTTGTTTTTATTTCCAATAAAAACATAGATGTAAAACAAGTAGTGAACACTAACAAATGCTTACTCTATCTGGAAAAACACGACAACAAACTCATGATAATTTCTATCATTGACAACTTACTAAAAGGCGCATCTGGACAAGCTGTTCAGAACATGAATCTGCTATTTGGCTTCGAAGAAAATGAAGGCTTGAAGTTAAAATCTGTTGCTTATTAAACAATAAATCATTAGTAAATACGCACAGCAGTGCGTATTTACGATAATAAATAAACAATGAAACTATTCGACGTATATCCATTATTCAACATCAACTTACAACGTGGTGAAGGTTGTTATGTGTATGATGACAAAGACACCAAATATCTTGATTTTTATGGCGGTCATGCCGTTATTTCTATAGGTCATGCACATCCGCATTATGTAAAAAAACTGGAAAACCAATTACATCAATTATCGTTTTATTCTAATTCTGTTCACTTAGAGATTCAGCAAGCATTAGCCAGTAAACTAGGGCAACTTTCCGGTTATGATGGCTACAATTTATTCCTGTGTAACAGCGGTGCTGAAGCCGTTGAAAATGCACTTAAAGTGGCTTCATTTCACAATAACAGAAAAAAAATAATTGCATTTACAGGTGCTTTTCATGGCAGAACATCCGGTGCGGTTGCCATTACAGATAATGCAAAAATAAAGCCACCTGTGAATGACGATTCGCATGTCATCTTTTTAGATTTTAATGATACTGAAAATTTACAAAAAGCATTTGCTGAAAATGAAATATGTGCAGTAGTAATTGAACCTATTCAAGGCGTTAATGGAATTTATGAACCTGAGATTTCTTTTCTGCGATTGATTCAACAATTATGCAATGATCATAATGCGCTTTTTATTGCAGATGAAATTCAGTGCGGTTATGGCAGAAGCGGAAAATTTTTCGCACATCAATTTGCCGATGTTCAGCCGGACGTTATTACGATGGCGAAAGGTATGGGAAATGGTTTTCCAATTGCCGGAATTTTAATTCATCCGAAAATAGCAGCAAAATATGGCATGATGGGCACTACATTTGGTGGCGCACCATTGGCTTGTGCCGCAGGTTTAGCAGTCTTGGAAGTTATTGAAAATGAAAATCTAATAAATAATGCTATTGAAACTGGCAACTATTTAATGGAACAATGTAAACAATTACCACAGGTAAAAGAAATACGAGGAAAAGGCTTAATGATTGGTATTGAATTTGATTTTCCAATTAAAGAACTACGTGAAAAACTGATTTACGATCATCATATTTTTGTTGGCAATTCAAACAATGCCAATACACTACGTTTGTTGCCGAGTTTAACCGTTACAAAAAATGAAGTTGATTTAGTTATGAATGCTATAAAATCAATCCTATAAAATGAAAAATTTCCTCAACATACACGATGTAAAAAATGCTGAAGGTTTAGCACAACAGGCACTTGCCATAAAACAAAATCGTTTTGCCTATAAAACCTTAGGCGAAAATAAAACCACGGTGCTGTTGTTTTTAAATTCCTCTTTAAGAACCAGAATTTCCACACAAAAAGCTGCACAAAATTTAGGCATGAACACCATCGTACTGAATCTTGGTCAGGATAGCTGGAATATGGAATATGAAGACGGCGCAGTGATGAACGGAAATACGGCAGAACATATCAAAGAAGGTGCTGCTGTAATTGCTGAATATGCTGATATTATTGGCATCAGAGCCTTTCCTACCTTAACAGACAGAGAACGTGATTATTCAGAATATGTGCTGCATAAGTTCCTGGAAAATGTAAACGTTCCAATTGTGAACATGGAATCTGCAACGGTGCATCCGTTACAATCACTGACTGATTTAATGACGATGCGAGAATATTCCACTATTCAAAAACCTAAAGTAGTTTTAAGCTGGGCACCGCACATAAAACCATTGCCACAATGTGTAGCTAATTCTTTTGCAGAATGGATGAATCATTCGGATGTTGAATTTGTGATTACACATCCTGAAGGTTATGAATTAAATGAACGGTTTTCCGGCAATGCTCAAATTATTTATAATCAAGATGAAGCCTTTAAAAATGCTGATTTTATTTATGCTAAAAACTGGAGCTCTTACGAAAATTATGGTCAGATTATTGGAAATCATAGCGATTGGATGATTACAGACAAGAAAATGCAATTAACCAATCATGCAAAATTTATGCATTGTCTGCCAACACGCAGAAATGTTGAAGTAGCGGATGATGTGCTGGATACTGATTATTCACTGGTGGTAAAACAAGCTGCTAACCGTGAATTTGCCGCACAGGCAGTGCTGAAAAACATGCTGGAAAATTTACGATAAATCAGTTTTGATTCTTTCTGCTTAAATATAATTACAATTTAATCTGTTTTATACTTGACTGTTTGTCAGATATTTAGTAAATTGAGTTTACTTAATACTACAGAGTACGTTCAAGATTCTACAAGCTTCACTGTTTGCAGTGTTAGTTTTTATTTCTTACGCTGTATTTTCTTCTGTTTCTCCAAAAGAAATCATAAAAAGGCACCAAACTTATTTATGATGTCAATTATCTTGGCACAATTTATGAATTCACGATTACGGTAAAAGAAACGACAGACAGCTACAGCTTTGACTGGTATATGAGTGCACCGGCAAACAAAAGCGGCACGTTGAATTTTACTCAGGATGCATTTGAAAATGCCACCGGAATTTTTAATTATTTTACTAACGGAACGATCAGTTTAACCGATCAGTGCTGTATTGTGTTAAGCAGAAAAATTTATGATGCGTTTAAAGGAAATGGCTCTATGCAAATTATTACAGATAAGAAGAATGACATTAGTACCATTTTCGGTAACCCATATAGTCGTACACAAAACTTTGGATATAAAAATGATTTCTCCAATGAATTTGATTGCAAAACCGTGAATGAAGGCGGAGATTATCAGATTACTTTTGTGAATGATCCGGACTATCCGCTTATAGTAGAAATGAAGCTCGACTGGACACTCAAGCTAAAAAGCATCCTGAATTAATATTCTTCGAGCTGTAACGTTTTCTGAATCTTTTTCTTGTCGTCTTTTTGTTTATTTTCATTTACAATAAATGATGGATGGTTAAATTCCTTTTCCAGTGTCCAGCCATCCGAACGAAAATCTTTATTAAAAACCAGAATACCATTATCCGATTTTTTTAATTCCTGCAACCAAAAAACCGGACCTTCATAGTGTTTCCAACCGTCATATTCTTCTCTGGAATAATACACCTGCACCCATAACACTTCTCGCTTAATAAATGAATGCTGCTGATCTAAGTATACTATTTCTTTGTATTTCAGCTTTCTGGCAAATTGTTGGTACATCTCTTTATAATAAGCATCGTTACAATAATCCTGAAAGCAAAAAGCGGTGTTAGTTGGAATATTTAACTGAAAATAATTAAATCGCTGTAAGAAATCATCAAATAAACACTGGTTCATTTCACGCTTCGGATAATAGGCATTCCAGTCACCTTTACAATATCCTTTTAGTAAATCTACCGGTACCGATTTTAAATATCTGTTTTTACTCAGGTCTAGATTAATGGTATACGAAAACGTATCTGTAGTAAAAATAGATTGTGCAGATAAAGTTTTTGACAACACCAACACCAAAAAAAGCAGGAAAAATTTATTCATAGTTCATCATCGATTTTTTATACAACATTACAGTCCAGTTAGTTTGGCAAGTTCGTCTTTCGTGGTTGGCAATTTCGCAATTACTTTCATTGGAAAAACAACCTTTTTATTCGCATATAATTTTGCGTCAAATCCTGAAGAAAACTGATTATCCAGAACGGCAATTTTACCTTCCTTTGAATAGGTAAAAATAGTAAAATCTTCATTTGGCAGCAATTTAAAATCGGTCGTAAACTGCGTTGGAAAATAATTCAAAACAGCATTTCTGTTTTTATACACCACAAAAATTTCTGAATTGATATTTTTAGTGTAACCATCCAGCTTAAATTCTGCAATCATCGGCACCGTTTCTTCATTTAAAATTCTATCGCAATTATACAACTGCATTTTATCTGCATTAATTGTTTTAAAGGATTGCTCGCGAATTTCTTCATAGGTAAGTGCTCCTTTTGCCACCTGAATCAGATTAATGAAGCCATTGTCATCTGTAAGATACGTTTCCTGATCTGTCCAAACATTGTCGCCCCATAAATCTTGTCGCTCATTTGTTAACGGTTGATTGGAAGCAGCCAGTTGACCAAACGGTGTGTCTTTTTCCCAAAGTTTCGTTTGTTTATTAAATACAAAGGTTTCACCACCGTTAACTTCAAACCTACTTGCCAGTTGCACCTGAACTTTTTTATTTGGCGCAAAAGACAACAATTTCCCATTTCCATAAGCCATTAATTCAAACATTCCACCACTTTCCAAAATATGTCTTTTCCCATTTTCCACGTAATCCATCGGAATATGATTGAGTATAATATCCAACTGGTCTGTAAACTCGCGGTATTTAAGATTAACCAGGCCATCATAGACTTTTCCGTCTAAGTAGAAAGTGTAAGGTTGGACAAAAATCCTGGATTTGTTGTGCTGAATAACCCTGCATTCTTTGGCCTCAAATTCATAATTTGTAAAAGGTGTTTCCGGAATATTTATTTTTGCAAAAGACAGTTGAACAACTGTTATAAAAACAATTAAAAGTAGATGCTTCATGGTGATTTGATTTTTTTTATAACGCATATATTTTCTTTTTAGTATGTGTTAATCAGCATAATTCGCAATTTTCAAAACAAATCCGTCAAAAACCTGTGACAGATACAAATCTTTACCGGATACAATTGCAGTGGATGAACCGGAAATTAACGAACCATCATCAGAAAAAATAATGTTGGCAGCACCGGTTGTTTTGTTTATTGAAAAAATTTTGCATGGCGACAATTCATTCGGCAAGAAAGATAATAAAGCAAATTTTAGTTCATCAGGATGTACTGCAACGATTAATTCATCGCCACTGGAAATCAAATTATCCATGCCGTTTATACTGGATAACGTTTTT
Organism: Chitinophagales bacterium; assembly: GCA_044357355.1. Lineage (GTDB taxonomy): Bacteria > Bacteroidota > Bacteroidia > Chitinophagales > JADIYW01 > JADJSS01. The sequence goes on along the minus strand of JBIKPT010000113.1, from coordinate 3,158 downwards.
CTGTTTCTTAATGAACCATCCGGTTGAATATCATACGTAAACAAGGCAAAATTTCTGGATGTGGCGAGATACAGCTTACTGTTTTCCTGGTATAATCCATTCGGAAATGCAATGGCACTATCTGCTTTTTTAAAACTAGTATTTCCATCACAAAATACAACAGAACCAGCTTTTGGATTGTTAAGCAACTCTGTAATATCAGGCGAATTTCTGTCATTTGAAAAGTAAAAACTGCCATTCAGAAGTACTGTCAAATCATTAGGTGAAATCAATAAAGGATGTTTAAACTCTTTTATAAAGGTTAAACTTTCCGGATGAACTTCAAACTGTAACACTGAATTTGTATTAGCAGCGTCTCTGTAATGGTTAATGACATACAAATAATCAACACCATTTACATTTTGCAAATCAAAGCCATGCGGATGAAACGGGATGGCTGGCAGATTAACTAAAGGCAAACTAATGCTTGTATCTGACACTAAGCTGATTTGCTGAATTTCACCACGTGCAGGAAATCCATTTCTGCGTTCATCACAGGAAACCAGCATTCTGTTGTTTGTTTTATCGAGTACGATATCTTACGGACCCGGTGCCGTTATAATTTTGGTATACGTTTTGTTTATTTTTTCTTTTTTACAAGATAAAATTGAACTTAGTATAACACAGAAAAATAGTATCTTCTTAAACATAAGTGTACTTTAGTGTAACTTAAATATACAAAATTGGAAACGATAATTGTTATAAAGATTGGAGGAAATATTATAGACGACAAAAATGCGTTAGCTGAATTCCTTTCTGATTTTGCTGCAATTAAAGCACCAAAAATCCTGATTCATGGTGGCGGGAAATTAGCAACTCAGCTCAGTAAAGAATTAAATATTAAACCACAATTAATTGACGGCAGACGTATCACCGATGAAAAAACAATAGACATTGTAACGATGGTGTATGCAGGGTTGATTAATAAAAAAATAGTGGCACAATTGCAGGCAAACGACACTAATGCAATTGGCTTAACCGGTGCAGATGCAAATATTATTGAAGCACACAAAAGAATTCATCCAAGCATCGATTTTGGTTTTGTTGGTGATATAGATAACGTTAATGCTGATTTCCTGTTGGAATTAATTTCGAAAAATAAAACACCCGTCATTGCACCCATCACACACGATAAAATAGGTAATTTATTAAATACAAATGCTGATACGATGGCAGCTGCCATTGCTGTAGAATTATCAAAAGTTAAAAAAGTATCTTTTTTCTACTGTTTTGAAAAAAACGGATTATTAAAAGATGTTAACAATAATGAGAGTATCATCAGTCATGTTACCATTGCAGAAATTGAACAACTCAAAGAAAAACAAATCATTAACGCAGGAATGCTGCCAAAAACAGCGAATATAATACACGCACTGGAAAATGGTGTGGAAAAAGTTATACTGTGTCACGCAAAAAATGTACGTTCAATTGTAAACGAAAATGCTAAATTTGGAACAACATTTACCAAAAACTAAGATGACCAAAGTACAGGACGACATACAAGTTCAGTTTATAGAGTTATTGCAAAAACTAATCGGCGTTTCTTCTTTCAGCAAGGAAGAAGACAAAGCTGCTGATATTATCCGCAAGTTTTTGAAATCAAAAAAAATTCCGTTTGAAACAAAACTGAATAATACGTGGGCAAAAAATAAACACTATAATTTTCTTAAGCCAACCATTTTACTCAACTCACATATTGATACGGTTAAACCTGTAAACGGCTGGAATAAGGATCCGTTTAATGCCACCTTCGAAGAAAATAAATTATTTGGATTAGGCAGCAATGATGCTGGTGCCGCGCTGATTTCTTTGCTGGCTACATTTATTCATTTTTACGACAAAGACGATTTAAAATACAATCTCATCTTTGCGGCAACATCCGAAGAAGAAATTTCCGGTAAAAACGGCATCGAGCAAATAGAAGAAATAACTTCTGCCTGTGAGTTTGCCATTGTAGGTGAGCCTACAGAAATGAAAATGGCCATTGCAGAAAAAGGCTTAATGGTGCTGGATGGTGAAGTGAAAGGTAAAGCCGGACACGCGGCACGCAACGATGGATTAAATGCGATTTATCTGGCGATGGTAGATGTGCAATGGTTTCAGAATTATCAGTTCAAAAAAATAAATCCGACACTTGGTCCGGTTAAACTAACGGTAAGCATGATACATGCCGGAACACAGCATAATGTGGTACCTGATGTTTGCAAATATACAGTAGATGTTCGTACAATACCTGAATATAGCACCGACCAGATTCTGGAAATTATAAGTGACAATGTGAAAGCAGATATCAAAGCTCGTTCTACGCGTTTGCAACCTTCGCAGATTGATAAAGAACATATAATAGTGAAAGCTGCTGAAAAATTAGGTATTGAAACGTTTGGTTCTTCTACCCTATCTGACCAGGCATTATTAAAAATACCAAGTGTAAAAATGGGACCCGGAAAATCGGAACGCTCACATACTGCAGATGAATTTATTTACTTACAGGAAATCGAAGACGGCTTGAAAATTTACAGGAAATTGCTGGAACAGGTTTTGTAATTATTATTCAGAATAAAAATGTTTGTACATGAATTTTAAAAAAACAGTAAAAGAATATAGTAGTAAAAAATTAAAATTAATAATTGAAGAACAAGCATCTTCATATGATTCTCAATTCATTGACAACGCAAAAGATGAATTAATTAAACGTGGTGAAACATTTAAATTTAATGAAGATTTTGAGAAAGAGATTAAAACTTGGGAAAATGGAGACTTAAAAAACCTTGTTGAGAAAGAATATGATAACTATCATTTAGAATACCTCGAAATTGCAAGACTTGAGTATATTAATCGAGGCTTTACTAATCAAATAAATATAGAAAAAAACGAAAATATATTAGAACAAAAATATCCTGCATTAAGAAATCTATCAAATGGATATTATATATTTTCATGGATTTTAGGGTTAGTTACGTTAGCAATGGTATTTTACTTATACAGCTTAGATGCAAAGATTGGAATAATGATTTCAACTTTTATTATTGGCGTAGCAATGTCTTTAGGAGCATTAGCCGCATCAGAATCAATAATTGTTATTATCGATATTGAAGAAAATACTAGAAAACATTTGGAAC
>JBIKPT010000011.1:0-31259 GCA_044357355.1 Chitinophagales bacterium | reverse complement strand
CTGTTATCCAGATTCTTTTTGATATTATCAGTCAGCGGTGTAATTCCGGTGGCACATCTGTCATTAAAAGAAACGCACACATCACCTATCAATCTTGCGCTGTGTAAAAAATTATAAATCATCATTGGTTTAAATACATTCAGCTCAAAATGGCCATTGCTGCCGCCGATGTTAATGGAAACATCATTTCCTAATACTTGAGCTGCCACCATTGTCATCGCTTCACATTGCGTAGGATTTACTTTTCCAGGCATGATGGAAGAACCAGGTTCATTATCTGGAATATGAATTTCACCAATTCCACAACGCGGTCCTGACGACAACATTCGAATATCATTTCCGATTTTCATTAGGGAAACGGCTACGGTTTTCAAGGCGCCATGTGCTTCTACGATGGCATCGTGTGCTGCTAACGATTCAAATTTATTGTGTGCTGTAATGAAAGGCAAACCTGTTAAGTTGGCAATTTCTTTCGCTACATTTTTTGAATATCCTTTCGGTGTGTTTATGCCTGTACCAACGGCTGTTCCGCCTAATGCCAACTCAGATAAATGTTCTAATGTATTTTCAATCGCTTTAATTCCATGATCTAACTGAGAAACATAACCGGAAAATTCCTGACCTAAAGTTAACGGTGTTGCATCCATAAAATGCGTACGACCAATCTTTACAATCTTAGCAAATTCTTTCGATTTTTTGGCTAAAGTATTTCTTAGTTTTTTAATTCCCGGCAATGTTTTCTCCATTAAAATAGAATACGCTGCAATGTGCATTGCTGTTGGAAACGTATCGTTGGATGATTGTGATTTGTTGACATCATCATTCGGATTGATAAGTTTTTTCTCATCGGTTAATTGTCCACCAAGCAACACATGACCGCGATAAGCAATCACTTCATTACAATTCATATTAGATTGTGTACCTGAACCTGTTTGCCAAACTACCAATGGAAACTGATCATCCAGCTTGCCTGCTAAAATTTCATCGCAGACCTTTCCTATTATATCTGATTTAGATTTTTCTAAAACTTTTGCTTTATAATTGGTAATAGCTGCTGCTTTTTTCAAATATGCAAATGCGCGAATAATTTCTTTCGGCATTTTATTAATGTCCTGAGCAATTTGAAAATTCTCGATAGAACGTTGTGTTTGTGCACCGTAGTAAGCGTCAATTGGCACGTTTACTTTTCCCATGGTGTCTTTTTCGATTCTGTATTGCATTTTTAAAAAGTATTAAGTTGTAAGTAATAAGTATTAAGTATTTTATCCGGCCATAATAACCCAGTCAAATTTAAGTTTATTTTCTTTATTGATTTTAAAAATCAGAATTGCTGCACTTTCTGTTTTGTTATCTTCGTTGCCATCTGCTTCAATTCCATATGCAGCATCTAACGAAATGCTTACTGATTTATCAGACGCATCATATGAAACTGATGTAGAATATTGCGCATCGTCGTTTTTGATTTTCCACTTATCAGAAGATGCATAATTATTTTTTGAAAGTGAATCACTTTTCATTGGCAGTAACGCTTTTACAAAGTCAGCACGAAATATTTGTTTATTATATTTCGTAAACTCTTCTTCCGATTTCAATTTGGTAATTTTTCTTAAATCTTTCCCTGTGTTATAGTTAATCACTGCCAATAATCCATCTGCTTGTTCTTCAGATAACAGAAAATCAAAAAATGATTTTATTACTGTAATATCATTCTGATATACTGCTTGTCTTAATCTTTGAAATTCTAAAATCCAGACTGGATATTTTTGTATTGAAGTATCAACTATTACTAAAGTATCAGCATTTATTATAGTTTCAGAAGAAACAGTATTTTGTTTTATTTCATTTCTACAGGATGAAAACAAGATTAAAATTATGCTAAAGGTAAAAAGATGTTTCGCTTTGCTCAACATAACAATTAGTGTTATTTTCCTTTAAATTCAGGTTTGCGTTTTTCTAAGAATGCAGTTACTCCTTCTTTTACATCTTCGGTATGAAACAACGATGCAAATGCATTGACTTCGTAGTCAAAACCATCCACGCCGTCTTTGTAGTATGCATTGGTGCATTCAATTACTTTTGCAATAGCAACAGGACCTTTGGTGGCAATTTTATGTATAATGGATTTTGCTTTTTCTAATGCTGCCGTTTTATCTGCTTCAATATAATTCAGCAAGCCAAGATTTAATGCAGTTTGAGCATCAATCATATCTGCAGTTAAGTGCAGTTCCAGTGCTTTTGCTTTTCCGATATATTGTATCAAGCGCTGCGTGCCGCCGTAACCGGCAATGATGCCTAAATTTACTTCTGGTTGTCCGAACTTAGCATTTGGTGTCGCAATACGCAAATGACAAGCCATCGACAACTCACATCCACCGCCTAATGCAAATCCGTTTACTACTGCAATAACCGGTATGGCTGTATGTTCTATCAAAAAGAAAATATCCTGACCGCGTTGTGCCAGAGCTTTTGCATTTTCCATATTAATATTGCTGAATTCCGAAATATCTGCGCCGGCAACAAATGCCTTTTCACCGGCACCGGTAATAATTATACCTTTTAAGTCAGGTGTTTTTCTTGCTTCCGTAAAAGCCGCCTGAATTTCCAATATCGTTTCACTGTTTAACGCATTCAGCTTATCTGCACGATTTATCGTAAGCAGGAGAATATTATCTGATATTTCCCACAATAAATTTTTAAAGTCCATAGTAATTTTTTATCTGAAAATTAAACCAAGAATAAAGTCAGGCATTACACCTGCCACAATCATTAAAGCAGAAATAAACAACAGCATTAGTTTTGTGAATGTCGGTATTTCTATTACGGATGCGTCTTCTGCAGCACCTGTAAACATGGCAATAATGAGTTTAAAATAATAATACACACCGATTAAAGAAGCCAGAATTGCCATCACAGCAATCAGCAAATAGCCTTTATCTATAACATTAATCAGTAAGAAATATTTAGCAAAAAATCCAGCTAATGGCGGAATGCCTGCCATTGATAGTAAAGCCAAGGTCATGGTACCGGCCAGAACCGGATTCCGTTTTACCAGTCCGTTAAAGATAGAAATATCTTCTTCTTCGTCATTTTTAACTACTAAAATCAATACCCAAAATGCAGCAATACTGGCTAAAGAATAAGCCATTAAATAATACCAAACTACATAAGGTGTAGAGGCGTTCATCACGGTAATTCCCAAGATTATAAAGCCTGCATGGCCAATACTTGAATAGGCCAATAAACGTTTGACATTCGATTGTGATGCAGCAATGATGTTTCCGATAACGATAGTTAAAACAGAAATTATCAGTAAGAGGAAAGTATATTGAGAGTAGAATGACAGCACTACACTGAATAGCCTGTAAAATCCTGCTATGGCACCAATTTTTACGATAGTTGACATGTATGCAGTTATAACAGTTGGTGCTCCGGTGTAAACATCCGGTGCCCAGAAATGAAATGGCACTGCGGACATTTTAAATGCCATCGCAAATAAGATTAATAAAAATCCTATTACGAGCAACTGCTGACTAACACCATAGGGTGTCATTGCAGAAGATGCAACCTGTACTATATTGAAACTACCTAAAGCACCATAAACAAAGGTGATTCCAAGCAATAAAAATCCGCTGGCAAATGCGCCTAACAGAAAATATTTGAAAGCAGCTTCATTTGAATATAGATTTCTCTTATCGCTTCCGGCCAGCACATAAACTGGAATAGACAGAATTTCCACACCTAAAAACAGCATTACCAAATGTGTGTATGACGTTAATATAAAAACGCCTACCATAGAAAATAAGACCAACGAAAAATGATCAGACAAATTGGTATCGTCTTTAAAGTAATTCTTAGCCATGGTAAACCAAAGTATGGCAATAAATGAAAATAAAATGGTAAATGCTAAAGGCACTTTATCCAGCACCATCATTCCGTAGATTTTCTCATTACTGCCAAAATCCTGCACACAAAATCCGATATTCAGCATCAATCCGATAATTACCAGCGGATAAATTAATTTCCGTACGTTTAATATTTCTGCTATTAACGACAAGATGCCTAAACCTGATAACAATAGTAATTCCTTCATCTTACTTCACTAAAATTTTGTATGCTTTACAATGGTTGTTGCATTATGTACATGTTCAATCAACTGTTTTACAGTTGGCTCTGATACTTGCAAAATTATATTCGGGAACAATCCGAAAAAGATTATTAACGCGGCCAAACAACCTAATAATATTTTTTCATTCAATGAGATACTACCAAATGACTCTGTCAGTACATTGGTTTCACCATGCATCATACTTTGATATGCTCTTAGCATATAAACAGCACCTAAGATGACGGTTAATCCTGCAAAAACGGCTAATAATGTATTGTATTGAAAGACGCCATGCAAAAGTAAAAACTCACCGATAAATCCGTTGGTTAACGGCATTGCTACACTTCCTAATAGTGCTATTAAAAACAATACACTGAATACACGCGATACATTTCTGATACCACCTAATTGCTGCATGTTGTCTGTTTTCATTCTATTCAGAATAATATCACAAACAAAGAATAAGGCAACTACATTAATACCATGTGACAGCATCTGATATAAGGCACCCTGAACACCTTGCAGATTCCAGGAAAATACACCGGCAGCAATTAAACCGACATGTCCTAAAGATGAGTAAGCCAGCATGCGTTTAAAGTCATGTTGCGTAAGAGCCATCAGTGAACCGTACACAACGCTAATGACGCTGAGTGTTATAACATATTTTGATGCGATTTGCCAGCCAAGCGGCACCATAGGAATCAACCAGACAATTAATGCAAACGCTCCCATTTTCAGCATGATACCGGATAACAACATCGTACCTTGTGTTGGTGCATTTACGTAAGTATCAGGCTGCCAGGTATGCAACGGAAACACCGGAATTTTAATGGCAAATGCCAGATAAAATGCAATAAAAACAAGCAACTGCTGCTGTCCGTTTAACAATGCACTTACTTTGTATAAATCGTAAATATTGAAATTTCTTGCCGGATTGTGCAACCATAAATATATAATGGCAAGCAACATAAATAAACTACCGAACAAGGTATAGATAAAAAACTTAAAGGTGATTTTTTGTCTTCCTTCGCCACCCCAGATTAGAGAAATCAGGTAGATTGGAATTAAAGCCAGTTCCCAGAAAATATAAAATAAGAGCGCATCTTTTGCGAGAAATACACCTAACAACGCACTTTGCATTGACAATATTAATCCAAAATATGCTTTAGGATTTTTTATTTCGCGACCTGATGTACTTTGAACGATAAAGGGAACTAAGATAACCGTTAATAAAACCAGAATGCTGTTAATACCATCCATCTTGATATAGAAATCTGCATTGAGTGCTTTTACCCAATCGGTATGGTAAATAAAACAAGCACATTCAGGATGCAGGCTATACTGATAGAATGCATATATACCAACACCTAATGTTGCCAGTGAACTTAACAATGCAACATTTTTAGCTTGTTTATCACTTACAAAAAATGTAACCAAGACAAAAACAACAGGTAATATGAGCAACAGAAATACTAACATGGATAATTTCTAATTTCTAAATCTTAAACAACACTAATCAAACAAACAATTTTCTGTATCACCGCATTTAAAGAAAGCGATACAGCATTATTAAAACCATTTACCAGAAAATCAGATAACTGATTATCTATTTTTCCGGTAAAAGCAAGAAACGCCATTTGCGATGCGCCGATAAATAAGGCGATTCGCTGCACTGATCTTGCGTTAAAAACATGTAAGGCAGGAATTACTACTACCAACATGGTTAATAAAAGAAAAACGACCATAGCTTATATTTTTATCTGACAAACATTAAAATAATCAACACTAAAATACTAATTACCATTGCCATCACATAGAATCCCAAGCCGCCGGTTTGTGTAAGACGCAACAGCTGGCTCCAGTTTACAACGGATGTTCCGATGCCATTTACCATTGCATCTATTCCCGACTTTTCTATATAATGATATAGCAATCCTGAAATACGATTGAGTGGTTTCACCACTACAGCTTCGTAAATCTCATCAATATAATACTTGTAATAAATTACTTCTTTCCATAGCGGCATTGCAGCCTCGTCACTTTTCGGCACCTGATTTTTAGACACAAACAATGTTCTGGCTATTAAAATGACAGTCAAAATCAAGATGATAGTAATTGCCATCAATATCAATTCAGTAGTAAGTGTCATTTCTATTTTTCCCGTTTTTATGGACGTTGCCAGGAAACCGTCTAGCCAGTGATGCAGGTGCAACTGATGTCCTAATTCATGCGGAAAACCGATAAATCCACCGACTACAGAAAGTGCTGCTAAAATCATCAACGGAATCGTCATGCTTTTCGGAGATTCATGTACATGATTTTTCTGGATACTATTTCCTCTGAATTCTCCAAAGAAAGTTAAGAATAACAGCCTGAACATATAAAATGCTGTCATTAATGAAACAAGCACTGCCAGCACAAATAATACTTTATTGTGCACAAATATTTCTGCGAGCATCTGGTCTTTTGAAAAGAAACCTGCAAACGGCGGAATACCTGAAATAGCTATGGTTGCAATAAAAAATGTGATGTATGTAACAGGCATTTTCTTTTTGAGTCCGCCCATATTTCTGATGTCCTGATCGCCGCTCATTCCGTGAATCACGCTTCCTGCACCTAAGAATAAAAGCGCTTTGAAGAATGCATGCGTAACTACATGAAACACACCGGCTGAAAATGCACCGGCACCTAATGCACAAAAAATCAAACCTAATTGAGAAACGGTAGAGTATGCCAAAACTTTTTTAATATCATTTTGAAACAAAGCAATTGTTGCAGCCAGCAATGCCGTTGAAATTCCAATAATTGAAATTAATTGCATGGTAAATTCTGACATAGAAAAAAGCACACCGCATCTTGCTACCATGTAGATACCTGCCGTTACCATGGTTGCTGCGTGTATTAATGCTGAAACCGGCGTTGGACCTGCCATTGCATCCGGCAACCAGGTATATAATGGAATCTGTGCAGACTTACCCATCGCACCGATAAATAACAATACAGTTATCCAGGTAATCAGCTTTCCATCAATTACTACACTGCCTGCCAGTGCAAACACTTCATGGTAATTGATGCTTCCGAATACGCCAAAAGTGAGAATGATTCCTAACAAAAATCCTAAGTCACCGATACGGTTCATGATGAACGCTTTGTTCGCTGCATTTGAGTAATTGATATTTCTGAACCAGAAACCGATTAACAAATAAGAACATAAACCAACACCTTCCCATCCAACAAACATCAGCAACAAATTATCTCCTAAAACTAACAGCAACATGAAGAAGACAAATAGATTCAGGTAAGAGAAATATCTGTTGTAATCTTTCTCATCATGCATATATCCTGTGGAATATACATGAATTAAGAAACCGACGCCGGTTATGACCATGGTGAACAGGATGGATAAAGAATCAACCAAAAAAGAAAAGTCTGCCTGGAAATCTCCAACCTGAAACCACGAAAACAACGGCACGGTTACTGATTGATTAGTTGATACTTGAGAAAAGAAAATAAGCAACGCCACCACGAAAGATGCTAAAATGCTTCCAGGTGCTAAGAAGGTAGTGATGCTTTTTGATAAATTTTTACCAAACAATGCAATGATGATGAAACTCACCAGCGGAAATAAAGGAATAAGATATACTAGTTGCTCCACTATTTATTTTAATTTTTAATTTCTAACAATTTAAAAAACTCATCCAGTTTTGGCATGATGATAATTTCGGTACGTCTGTTTATCGCTTTATTTGCTTTGGTATCGTTTGGTACTTTTGCATTGTATTCGGAACGGCCACCTGCAATAATTCTGGATGGATCCACTGCATAATTTTTTTGCAATACACGTGCTATAGATGTAGCTCTTTTAACACTTAAATCCCAGTTATCTATAAAGCAACTGGTAGCAATCGGCACATTATCCGTGTTGCCTTCAATCAACACATCGAATGTTTTATAGTCGTTGATTACTTTTGCAATTTTTTCTAATACTGCACCGGCTTTACTGGAAATTTCCGAGCTTCCTGTTTTGTACAACATATTATCTGACAAAGAAATCAGCACTACACCTTTATCAACTTTAACATTTACATCTGTATCATTTACATCTGCCAGTGATCGTTTAAGATTTAACACCAGCACTAAATTCAAAGAATCTTTAGAACGGATTTGTGAATTTAACAAGCTGATATCACGGCTTTGTTTATCTATGGTTTCCAGCGATTGTCTGATACTTTCCGCACCTTCTTTACTGATAACAGACAAAGCAGACAACTGGTCTAATAATTTCCCACTGGTTGCTTTCTGATAATCCACTTCTTTATTCAGTTCATCAATTTTTGCTTTCGCTTTTTCCAGCTCTGCTGCAAGTGCTTCATATGCGCTTGATTTCTGACCAAATTTCTTCTCACATTCTGCCAGATCTGATGTTGTTTGACGCAATGCCATTTCTATCTTTTCTTTTTCAGTTTGTGTAGCCTGAAATTTCTTCTTGGTTACGCAAGAAGAAAGTGTAATGATCATTACTAGATATAATCCTAATTTTTTCATTCAATTTTATTTCACGCAATGACGCAAAGTGCGCAAAGCGATTAATTATTCTACCATTTTAATCTGTTCAATGCATCTATGTCTGTTGATTTCGTATTTCTGTAAATCATCATTAAAATAGCCAAACCAACTGCAACTTCTGCGGCTGCCACTACCATTACAAAAAACACAAATACTTGTCCACCTGTATCACCAAAATATCTTGAAAAAGCCACCATAAGTAAATTCACTGCATTTAGCATTAATTCAACACACATAAAAATGATGATGGCGTTTCTTCTGAATAAAACACCCAATACACCTATACAGAATAATGCTACACTTAAATAAATGTACCATTGTATCGGAATGCCTATTATTACGTCTTTCATACCTTAAATCCCAAAAGGGACTTTTAAATTGTTAATTAATTTCTTTTTTACTCAATAAAACTGCGCCGACCATTGCTGATAAAAATAAGATAGATGAAATCTCAAACGGCAACATATATTCTTCAAATAAAACTTTTCCTAAACTATCTATCAATCCGATATTGCTGTTTCTGGCGGCAGGCAACATGCTTACTTCTGCATCTTTCAGTAATGCAACCAATGCCATCATCAAAACACCTGCAGAAATAACTGCAGCAATTTTCGGAATATTCTTTTTATGTGGTTCAATGTCTTTATTTAAATTCAACATCATGATGACATATAAAAACAACACCATGATGGCACCTGCATAAACGATAATATGAACGACTGCCAGAAATTGTGCATTTAAGATTAGATAGTGAGCCGCAATGGCAAAAAATGTAATCACCAAATACAATACAGAATGTACCGGATTTTTATCCAATATAACCATTAGTGCACTGAGTACAGCGACGAATGATAAGAAGAAAAATAAATATTGTGATAAAAGCATTATATAATTTAAGATTTATGAATTATGATTTCAGTTTTAATGATGTTTTTTTTCACTTAGTAATTTCTGCTTGTCTGCCCACGTTTGATTGTGTGCTTTTGTCTTATCTTTTTTAAATTCCAGCACTTCTTTGGTTTGTCTGCCTGTTAAATCGATGCGATGGTTCATATCTTCCACCAGTTTATCTTTTCCGTAAATAAACTCATTTCGTTTTAAATCCGTTGGAACAATTCTGTCGGTAAGGAAAATCGCTTCTTTCGGACAAGCTTCTTCACACAAACCGCAGAAAATGCAACGAAGCATATTGATTTCATAAACGGCAGCATATTTTTCTTCTCTGTATAAGGTTTCTTCGCCTTTTTTTCGTTCTGCTGCTTCCATCGTGATTGCTTCTGCAGGACATGCCACAGCACACAATCCGCAAGCGGTACAGCGCTCGGCACCTTGATCGTCACGTTTTAACACATGTTGCCCGCGGTACGTTTCGGATATTTCGCGCTTTACTTCAGGATATCTTATGGTAGCACCTTTTTTAAAGAAATGTTTTAATGTAATTACCATGCCATTCGTAATGGCTGGTATATACAACTTCTCCACTAAAGACATCTCTTTTTTGGCTACTACTTTTTTTCTATTGGTTAATTGCATATCAAGTTGACAGTTTACAATTATACTTTTCCCAAAGCATACATCAATACGCCTGTTGCCAGGATATTAAAGATGGCTAAAGGTATTAAAATTTTCCAGCCTAAATTCATTAACTGGTCATATCTGAATCTTGGAATTGTCCATCTTATCCACATAAAAAAGAAGATAAAGAATACGACTTTTCCAAAGAAAAATCCTGTTTGTGCCAATACCAACCAATTTCCATCTAATGGAATATGTGATTGAAACGGTAAATTAAACCCACCGAAATACAAGGTAGATATTACTGCGGATGAAATAAAAATGTTAATGTACTCCGCGAACAGGTAAAAACCCAGTTTCATGGAAGAATATTCTGTATGATATCCGCCTACTAATTCTGTTTCACATTCCGGCAAGTCGAATGGTGCACGGTTGGTTTCTGCAAATGCACAAATTAAAAAAATAAGAAACCCTAGTGGTTGATAAACGATGTTCCACCAATTGCCAGTTCCTTGCTGAGTAACTATTTCTGCCAAACTTAAGGTACCTGTTTTCATAACTAAAGCAACGATTGCCAGTCCCATTGCAATTTCGTAGCTAATCATCTGAGATGAAGCACGCAAAGCACCCAGTAAAGAATATTTATTATTGGAAGCCCAACCGCCAATCATGATACCATATACACCAAAAGAAACAACCGCAAAAACATATAATACTCCGATGTTGATGTCTGTTATTTGTAAAGGATAAAAATGATCTCCGATAGCTAACTTTCCGCCCCAAGGAATAACGACGCCAGCCATTAAAGCTGTCAACATGGCTAAACTTGGCCCAAGAATAAATAAAAATTTATTAGAAACCGTTGGAATGATTTCTTCTTTCATAAACATTTTCAATCCATCTGCCAAAGGCTGTAAAATACCAAATGGACCTGCTCTGTCCGGCCCGATTCTGTCTTGCATAAATGCCGCTACTTTTCTCTCTCCATAGGTAGCATATGCTGCCACGCCTAATGAAATTAAAAATACGATTAGTACAAGAATGGATTTATATATGATGAATGTCAGCATTACTTATCAATATTATTTGGATTCAAAGCACCTTCGCCTAAATCTATTTTGGTTCCGTCTAATTTTTTAATGTGTTTATGTACACCTATCTGTACTTTTCTTAACTCGTTGTGATTTTGAGATATAACAGAGTGGTGGCCAATTTTACTTGGTCCTTCTATGGTCCAGTCACTTGTTTTTTTATGGTCGAAACGACAGCTATTGCAGATAAATTCCTCCACTTCACCCCAACGATCTTTTCGAGCCGTTACACGCAATACATCTTCTCCTTTCAGCCACAAACGCACTTTACCTGAACAGGTTGGGCAATCTCTGTGTGCATCTACCGGATTGGTAAACCACACGCGACTTTTAAATCGGAAGGTTTTGTCTGTTAATGCACCAACCGGACACACGTCAATTACATTTCCGGAAAAATCATTATCAATTGCTTTCTCTATATACGTAGAAATTTCTGCATGGTCACCACGATTGATGACACCATGCACACGACCATCTGTAATCTGCTCACACGTCTTCACACATCTGTAACACAAGATGCAGCGATTCATGTGCAATTTTATTTTATCTCCAATATCTATTGGCTCAAATTCTCTGCGTTGAAATTCGTAACGTGTTCCTTGTTTTCCATTTTCATACCCTAAATCCTGCAAGTGACATTCACCTGCCTGATCACAAACCGGACAATCCAGCGGATGATTGATTAATAAAAACTCTACTACACCGGCACGCGCTTCCAGTAATTCAGGCGAAGTGGTATTACGCACTACCATACCGTCCATCACGTTTGTTCTGCAGCTTGGAACCGGCTTAGGCATTGGACGCGGGTCTTTTTCAGAACCTTGAACAACGTTAACGATACACGTTCTGCAATAACCACCTGTTGTTTTTAATTTGGAATAATAGCACATTGTAGGCGGTGCTATATTTGTACCATGCTGCTCATCAATCATTCTTGCCGCTGTCAGAATACTCGTGCCGTCAGGAACATCAATCGTTATATCGTCTATGGTTACTTTTGCCATTATACTTCTACTAAATTATTTAATCTGTAATAATGTTTCACATCGTGAATAGATTGCGGATTTTTCACATATTCTTCAAACTCATGTCTGAAATGACGGATGGCCGCGGCCACCGGCCAGGCTGCTGCTTCGCCTAAAGGGCAAATGGTTTTACCTTCAATCTTCGACTGCACATCCCACAATAAATCAATATCACTCATGGTAGCTTTACCATCAGTAAATTTCTTAAGAATTTTTTCCATCCAGCCTGTTCCTTCACGGCAAGGTGAACATTGTCCGCAACTTTCGTGATGGTAAAAACGCGCAAATGTAAACAGATTTTTTACGATAGATGTATCTTCATCCATGGCAATAAATCCGCCTGATCCTAACATGGTACCAGTAGCAAAACCACCGTCACTTAATGACTCGTAGCTCATCAAGCGAGGTTCGCCTTTTGCCGTTTTTAAAATTAATTCGGTTGGCAAAATAGGAACAGAAGAACCTCCAGCTACAACAGCTTTCAGTTTTTTTCCATTTCTTATACCACCACAATATTCATCGCTATAGATAAATTCCTCTACGGGAACGCCCAATTCAATTTCGTAAACACCAGGCTTATTGATATGTCCGGATGCAGAAATCAGTTTCGTACCGGTTGATTTTCCGATACCTATTTTTGCATATTCTTCGCCACCAAAATTTACAATTGGAACTACTGCTGCAATGGTTTCCACGTTATTTACAACCGTTGGTCGTCCCCATAAACCAGCTACAGCAGGAAATGGTGGTTTTAAACGTGGATTACCTCTTTTTCCTTCCAATGACTCCAACAATGCTGTTTCTTCACCGCAAATATATGCACCACCGCCTGGTTGTACATATAAATCCAAATCGTAGCCGGAACCTAAAATATTTTTTCCAAGCAATCCAGCAGCATAGGCTTCTTTGATAGCATTTTGCAAAATTTTGATAACGTAATAATACTCACCACGCACATAAATATAAGAAGTATTCGCACCTAAAGCAAAACTGGAAACAATCATTCCTTCAATCAATAAATGCGGAATGCGTTCCATTAAATACCTGTCTTTAAATGTACCTGGTTCTGATTCGTCGGCATTACAAACCAAATGACGCGGAACGCCTTCCGGTTTTGCCAGGAAACTCCATTTCATACCCGTTGGGAAACCTGCACCACCACGACCACGCAAGCCTGATTTCTTTACTTCCTCCACAATATCATCCGGCTTCATGGTTTTCAGCGCTTTCTCCAATGACTTATAGCCATTGTTTTGACGATAAATATCCAATGTGTTGATGCCCGGTATATGGTCGTATGTAAGTAATAATTTCTTGCTCATGTTTTATTCAATAGATGCTGAAACAAATTCAGCATGACAATAATGTATTATACGTATTTACTTCGTTTATTTTCTTTTCTTAAATCTTCTAAAATCGTATCGATTTTTTCAAACGTCAGGTTCTCATAGTATTTATCGCCTATCTGGAACATTGGTGCCGTACCGCATGAACCGAGACATTCAACTGTTTTGATTTGAAACATACCGTCTGCTGAAATTTGCCCTGTTTCCGCATGAATGGTTCTTTCCAGGTATCTGACAATATCTTCGGAACCATTCATCCAGCAAGAACTTGTCTGACAAACCTCAATTAAATATTTTCCAACCGGTTGTAAATTGAACATAGAATAGAAAGATGCCACTTCGTATACTTCTATCGGTTGTATATTTAAAATAGATGCCACATAATCCATGACAGGAGCACTTAACCATCCATCAAATTCTGCTTGTGCTAAATGCAATAACGGCAATAAAGCAGATTTGCTTTTTTCTGCCGGATATTGATTTAGTATTTCCTGCACTTGTTGTAGTGCTGAATCACTAAATTTTATGTCTGTTGTTGTTGTCATTAATATTCTTTCTTTTTTATTCAACAGATTGCTTCGTTCCTCGCAATGACGTTAAGCATCTAACTCACCTGCAATTACGTTCATGCTACTCATAGTCAAAATTGCGTCACTCAACATTCCTCCACGTATCATTTCCGGATATGCCTGATAATAAATAAAGCAAGGTCTTCGGAAATGCAAACGGAAAGGCTGTCTGCCACCATCACTAATTAAATAAAATCCTAACTCACCGTTTCCTCCTTCCACACTGTGATATACTTCACCTTTCGGCACTGCAGTTTCACCCATTACAATTTTGAAATGGTAAATCAGCGCTTCCATTTTGTTATATACATCTTGTTTTTCCGGTAAATAAAATTCAGGTAAATCCGCATGAAAATCACCGGCAGGTATATTTTTCACCGCTTGTTCAATGATGCGCAAACTTTGCCACATCTCTTCCATGCGCACCATATATCTGTCGTAGGTATCTCCATTGGTTCCTACCGGAATATCAAATTCAAAATCTTCATAAGAAGAATACGGATTTGCTACACGGACATCATAATCTACACCAGCCGCACGTAAGTTTGGACCTGTGAAACCATAATCCAGCGCCATATCTACAGTAATTCCACCGACATTGATGGTTCTGTCCATAAAGATTCTGTTTCTATCTACCAACTTTTGAAACTCTCTTAATCCGGTTGGAAAATTCTTTAAGAAATGGTCAAGTTTTTCCCAGGCTTTCGGTGAGAAATCTCTTTCCATGCCGCCGATTCTGCCAATGTTTGTTGTAAGTCGTGCACCGCAGATTTCTTCAAAAATTTCATAAATCAATTCGCGATATTGAAACAAATGCAAGAAACCAGTCATGGCACCGGTGTCCACTGCAATAACTGTATCGCACACAATATGATCAGCAATACGAGATAATTCCATTATAATGACACGCATATACTGCGCACGTTTAGGAATTTCTGCTCCTATTAATTTCTCAACCGTCATATGCCATCCCATATTATTAATAGGTGATGAACAATAATTTAAACGGTCTGTAATAGGTGTAATCTGATTGTAAGGACGATGTTCTGCCAGTTTCTCAAATGCACGATGAATATATCCGACAGTAGAAACCGAATCCACAATCATCTCTCCATCCATGGTTAGGATATTCTGGAAAATACCATGTGTAGCCGGATGCGTTGGCCCTAAATTCAGGGTAGAATATTGCTTTTCGTCGTATGAGGAGTTTGTTGCGTTCATGTATCTGTTTACTATCGGCCAAACATTTTATCACTTTTATCATCACGTTGCATATCTTCTAACGGATATTCTTTGCGCATCGGGAAATAATTCATTTCATCCATATTCAGGATACGTTTCAAATTTGAATGTCCTATGAAATTAAATCCGAAGAAATCAAATTCCTGTCTTTCCATCCAGCCAGCTGTTTTCCAAATATCCGTAACGGTTGGCATATCCAAATTTTCTCTCGACATGAATGTTTTGATACGGATCCGCCAGTTTTTAGGTATGTTATGCAACTGATACATCAATCCGAACTCACTTTCAGCAGGATTTTCAGGATGGTGCAGTCCGCACATTGTTGTTAAAAAATGAAAATTTAGTTCTGTGTCTTCTTTCAGCAATTTTAATGCATCTTTCACCACTTCTTTTTTAAGTATGAATACCGGAAAATCGTAGTGCATTTCGGATGCGAGTACCGCATCTCCAAATTTATCCTGAAGTTTATTTTTTACTATTTCTAACAATTCACTCATTTCTTTCTGGTTTGAGATGCAATTTAATGCGTCTCTACGTTATTCAATTCCGTATTGAGCTAATAATGCCTTGTATTCCGGTGATTCTCTTCTTCTTCTTTCTTCGCTTTCTGCTAATTTCTGAATCTGTAAAATACCATCCAATACTTGTTCCGGTCTTGGCGGACATCCCGGTATGTATACATCTACCGGAATAATTCTGTCAATTCCCTGCAACACACTGTAGGTATCAAAAATCCCACCGCTACTGGCACATGCTCCCATGGATAATACCCATTTCGGCTCTGCCATTTGTTCGTATACCTGACGAAGTACGGGTCCCATTTTTTTAGAAATCGTACCCATCACCATTAATAAATCTGCTTGTCTTGGTGAAAAACTCAATCGCTCAGAACCAAATCGTGCCAGGTCGTAGTGAGCTGCCATTGTTGCCATAAACTCTATTCCACAGCATGAAGTGGCAAATGGCAAAGGCCAAAGTGAATTAGCACGTGCCAATCCAACAACTTTATCTAAAGACGTAGCGAAAAAGCCTTGTCCTTCCAAGCCTTCCGGCTGGTACGATGGATGAATATCGATTGCTATAGTACTCATTTGTTTTTAATTTACAGCATGCAATTGATCAGTAGGCAATTTGATTGTTTGTCAACTACTTATATATCAATTACCAACTTAATCTATTCCCATTTCAATGCACCTTTCTTTACTATATAGAAAAACCCTACCAGAAAGACACTTATAAAGGAAAACATTTCAATAATACCTAATAATCCGAGTTGTTTAAAATTAACCGCCCAAGGATACATGAAAATAACTTCCACATCGAATAAAACGAATAATATTGCTACCAGAAAATATTTGATGGAAAACGGCGTTCGCGCGTTTCCCTGTACGTCTATTCCGCACTCAAACGTTTCTAACTTTACTTTTGACTTACGTTTAGGACCCATCCAGTGGGTAACGCCCATAACTAACCCTACAAATCCTAATGCTACAATGAACATCATGGCGACGGGTAAAAAAACTAGTATCTGATTTCCTGAGAGTATCATTTTTATAATAACACGCAAAGATAGTATTATGTTTGAAAAAAGTAAGATGATTTTTATCACGAAAGCATCGATGTTAACATTATTCTGTTGAACGTTTATAAAAATAACACCACTACTTTTATGGAATTTGCACTATTCATGTCTCTCAATAGTAAAATGTATTATAAACGGTTAATTTTGTTCTTATGTTAGAAATGGAAACTACAGATGTATCGCATCAACTTGCTACTGAATTTGTCTTAAAAACATCTGAAAATGTGTTTGTTACAGGAAAAGCCGGAACCGGAAAAACAACATTTCTTCGTGCGGTTCAAAAAAACTCCACCAAAAATACGGTAGTGGCAGCTCCTACCGGTGTGGCGGCTATTAACGCAGGAGGTATGACCTTACATTCTCTTTTTCAGCTTCCTTTTAATGCCTTTTTACCCACAAAACAACGCGTTCCGTCTAATTTTTCCAATATTCACTCACTTTTTGAGAATTTCAAATTCAGTAAAGCCAAAATTGAACTGATAAAAGAACTCGAATTACTGATTATTGACGAAGTGAGTATGCTGCGAGCA
Source organism: Chitinophagales bacterium (assembly GCA_044357355.1). Classification (GTDB taxonomy): domain Bacteria; phylum Bacteroidota; class Bacteroidia; order Chitinophagales; family JADIYW01; genus JADJSS01. The sequence continues at coordinate 13,688 of JBIKPT010000011.1, read as the reverse complement.
GATACACTGGATTGTATTGATACCATTTTAAAAACTATCCGAAAAAATCAACAAGAACCATTTGGTGGTGTTCAGGTATTGTTTATTGGTGATTTATTTCAATTGCCACCAGTGGTGAAAGACGATGAATGGGCGGTTTTGAAAGATTACTACGATACACCTTTCTTTTTCAGTGCACAGATAATGAAGGAAAGTAATTTCCTGAATATTGAATTTACCAGGATTTATCGCCAGAATGAAGAGAAATTTATTCGTTTGCTGAATAAGGTGCGAAACAACGAAATGACGGAAGATGATTATTATTTACTGAACGAGCGCTACCAACCGGAAATGTTGTCTGAACTGGAAGATTATATTACGCTTTCTACCCATAATGTGAAAGTGGATAAGATAAACCAGGCACAACTGCAAAAGCTGGAAGGCGAGCTTTTTGAATTTACTGCAAAAATTGACGGTGAATTTAACGAGAATGCTTTGCCAACTGAAATGAAACTGCAACTAAAAACCGGTGCACAGGTAATGTTCATCAAAAATGACAGTAAACCAGAAAAGAAATACTACAACGGAAAACTTGCTACTGTAAAAAAGATTACGAAGGAAGAAATTATTGTACAGTTTTTTGATGACGGAAGTGAATTTAAAGTGGAACAGGAGAAATGGGAAAACATCCGTTATAATTACAATACAGCCACCGATAAAATTGAAGAAGATGTGATAGGTAGTTTTACACAATATCCGTTGCGCTTGGCATGGGCGATTACCATCCATAAAAGTCAGGGATTGACATTTGAGAAAGCGGTGATTGATGCCGGTTATGCGTTTGCAGCCGGACAAGTATATGTTGCACTGAGTCGTTGTACCAATATTAACGGATTGTTTTTGATGACACAGATTTCGCCGAATGCGATTATGAGTGATGCCCGGATTGTTGATTTCACCGAGAATTATTTATCCAGAGAAGAAGACCTGCAGCAACAACTTCCGTTTCAAAAAATGGAATATGCTAAAAAGCAGCTTATCAAAGCTTTTGAATGGAGCAAAATGGTATTGCTAATAGAAGATTTCATTGAGTTCGCCGAAGAGAAAAAGATTCCGGAAAAAGATGATTTGATTGCTTTATTGAAATCGATGGAGAAAAAGATACGGGAACTAAAACAAACGGCGGCCACTTTTTCCGTGCAGCTGCAAGATATTTTGAATCATCTGGACAAAGAAGAAAACCAAACACTATTACAACAACGAGTGGTGAAATCCATTCATTATTTTGGCGAGCAACTTGCAAAAGAAATAATTGAGCCTTTACATAAGTATATTATTTCGATTCAAAATAAAAAAGGTGTACGTGGGTTTTTAAAGAAAGCGAATGAGGTGGAACAAGCGCTGCTTTCCAAATTAAGACAACTGGAGAAACTGCAATTTGGTGATACGGCTTTTTATGAAGGCAGTACATTTTTTAAAGCTGACATCACACTTATTAGCGAGAAAATTCAGAAAAAACAGGAGAAAGGTGAATCACACCGCGAGAGTTTGAGTATGTATAAAGAAGGGAAAACGATTGAAGACATTGCTAAAGAAAGGTCTATGGCGGCAACTACGATAGAAGGACATCTGGCGAGTTTTATTCCAAGTGGCGACGTTAAGATTGCCGATTTTTTGAATGAAATTGAATTGGCAGAAATTAAAAAAGTGATAGATAAATTCGACAACCTGCAATTAGGTCCGATAAAATCTGAGTTGGGTGATAAATTCACCTACGGACAATTGCGCATGGCGGTGTCCTACTTTGGCGATAAGTAGTTTGGAATTGAATATACTGCACAATTGCTGCAAGCTACAACCATCACAAACATTACAGCGAATTAATTTTTTCCAATATCGACTGTTTCATTTCTTTTACTTCTGTAGCCGTGAAACCGTGCACTTGTATACTGCCTTCGCCGGTGGTTTCAATGATGATATCACTGTAGCCAATAAACGGTGAATTGACGTTGACGGATGATATTCTGGAATAGGGAATCGTGGTTTCCTGTCCGCTGAAAAAAGACGGCACTTTAAACGTAACGCCATTATCTTCCAATATTATTTTTGCCGGAAATAATTTGTTTCCCTGTGTGAGGCGGCTGGCTGCATATATTTTCGGTTCCATGGTGTGTTGTATTATTTCTTTAAAAGTAGTAAAAACTAATTATAAAACATTTTCAAAAATTTTGCTCAAGATGTAATTTGGCAATCTTCTTTATCCATCTTACATGTAAATGGTACAACTTATTATGAAGATTATACAAATTATTCTGCTGAATATTAACCAACTTTGAATTGCTGAAGTTAGCTGAATAATGATTAACCCTACTGTGCGATATTGCTGAAGTAAATTCCAATTAAATCATCACCAAATGAAAATTCCATTTTTTTATCCTTAGCATTTCTTCCATTATTTTATTGAATATTTACGGTCAGGCTGGCAATCCACCTGCAAATGTGACAAAGTCTTTTAATCAAAAAATTTCGGCTGCACAATCAATTAAATGGTACAAAGAAGTAAACGTATTTAAAGCAGTTTTCAGGGAAGATGGCATTCATTATGAAGCCTTATATAACGGTAATGGCGACTGGTTAAAAACACAGCGCACTATTTCAATGTCGGAAGTTCATGAGTCTGTAAAAACAGGATTGGCTAGCAGTAAATTTTCTTCCTGGAAACTAAACGCGGTATATGTGCTTTTTTTCCGGGAATGATTACCCAATACCGTCTTGTCGTAACAAATGGCAACGATACTGTTAATTTACTATTTGGATGGGATGGCAAATTACTGGATGATAAATTTTAGCATAATCTGATTTTAGTGTATTTGTATTACAATTCGAATCTTCAAATTAAAGATTATGCAATTTATTTGTAAACAGGATTTACTAATTCTATGTTAAACACAAATTAAAGTATTTTAAGTTTTTCCGGCAGGTTATTTAATTTATTAACCGGTAGGCATAAAAAAAGTCCACGAAATTTCGTGGACTTTGACCTTGTTAGCGGTCCGGACGGGACTCGAACCCGCGACCCCGTGCGTGACAGGCACGTATTCTAACCAACTGAACTACCGAACCTTGCTTTTTTAAGCGAGTGCAAATATACAACATTTTTTTGTTTCACCAAGTTAAATTGAAATTTTATAAACCCAATCTGAAGATTAAACAAACAGAAGGTTTAAAAACGGCAAATCTCTCAGTAAATCCTGAGAAAACAGAAACTATTTTTTTAAGACACCTTTCAAGGCTTTTATGTAAATTTGCTGGCATGCTTACCAAAATCAAACATTTCTTTTTTTACCTTTTTTTGAGGTTAAAAACAAAAAAAGAAACTGCACGTCTTCCTATACCGCTGAACGATGCTAAAACAATTGGTATATTATTTTATGCAGGTGATGTGTCTAAAAATGACCTTTTAATGGCATTTATACAACAATTAAAATCACAACAAAAAGATGTCCAGTTATTGGGTTATATGCCAAAACGTGAACTTGGATTCGTATTTCCTTTCCCATTTATAACAGAGAAAGATACCAACTGGTATGGCAAACCGGGTGGCGGAACATCCGGATACTTTACGCGATCAGCATTTGATTTACTGATAAATTTCCATCCGGAAGAATGTTTGCCACTTGAATACATAGCTGCCGTTTCATCGGCCAAATTCAGGGTTGGGTTCAATAAGGAACCTGAGAATGCTAACTATGATTTAATATTAATTCCTAAAGAAAACAAGGATATTTCTAACTTAATTCAGAACTTAGAGAATTATTTGAAGTAATTAGTCTATAGTCATTGGCCAACAGACTATAGTTTAAATTTTAAAGAATCGACTATCTCCTGGCAACCACTGACAAAATAACACAAGATGATAAATTTAAAAGGAGTTGGTGTGGCGCTGGTTACACCGTTCAACGAACAAAAAGAAATCAATTTCACAGAGTTTGAGAAAGTTGTCAACTATGTGATAAAAGGCGGCGTAGATTATGTTGTCGTGCTGGGAACTACCGGTGAGTCCGTGACTTTAAACATACAGGAAAAACAGGATTTAATAAAAGCTTGTGTATCGGCAACCAACAAACGGGTGCCGGTGATTGCAGGCTTTGGCGGCAATGACACCAGAAGTATCATCTACGATATTAATCATGCTGACTTAACCGGTGTGGATGGCATTCTATCCGTTTCACCTTATTATAATAAGCCAACACAAGAAGGCATTTACGAGCATTACAAAGCGATTGCGACCAATACCGATTTACCGATTATCTTATACAATGTACCGGGAAGAACCGCGTCTAATATTCGAGCCACAACAACATTAACCTTGGCACACGAATTCAATAATATCATTGCCATTAAAGAAGCAAGCAACGACTGGCAACAGATTTTCTGGCTGGCTCGCGAAAAACCACAGGATTTTTTATTGATTAGCGGTAACGATGATTTAATTGTACCTCAAATTTCTATCGGTTACGATGGTGTAATTTCTGTTATTGCGAACGCTACACCAAAACACTTTTCTACTATGGTGCATCAGGCGCTGAATGGCGATTTTGCTTCCGCAAGAAAAACGGTTTATGAACTGGACGAATTAATTACGTATTTGTTTGAGCAGGGAAATCCGGCTGGTGTGAAAGCTGCTATGAAACATTTAGGTGTTTGTGACGACCATGTTCGTTTGCCATTGATGCCTATCAATGCAGAATTGCGTAAAAAAATTGCATTGAAAGTAGACAGATTATTTGCAAATATATAAAAAAGCATAAGTTTTTGAACTATTTTGCGAATAGTTTTGTTTCAAAATCATGAGAAATAATTTAATTCTACCAGTTTTAATAACTTTTTTACTGTCCATGTTTGTGAGCACTATCTCAGCTCAAAATACAGACAGTACCATTTATATAAAGAATTTTACCAATTTAGATGAAGCACTTCAAAATCCCAATGAAGTCTATCAATTAGATTTAAGTAATCAGCTACTAAACAACACACAACTTGAGGCGCTTACAAAATTCAAAAATCTTAGATTTCTAAGTTTAAAAAATGATCATCTGAAAGAAATACCTAAAAGCATTTCTGAATTGACAAACCTGAGAGTGCTGGATTTAAGCGGAAATGATTTTAAAATTTTGCCTACAGAAATTAAAAAGCTAAAAAATTTAGAAGAAATCTATTTAAATAATGAACCGAATGCTGACATCAATCAGGAAGTCAGCCTCTTGAGTAAATTACCTAATTTAAAAATACTACACCTAGAAAACGATGACATAGGAATTATACCCAAAAATATAACAAATTTGAAGAATCTGGAGAAATTATACCTTAATGACAATAAGATAGTGGAATTTCCGGATTTTCTGACCAAGAATAAAAAGTTACTCTATATTGACATGAAAAATAATCCGTTACAATGGAAAGGCGAGCGACCTTTTGGAATTACGATTAATTTTTAGATAGTTAATTCAGACTTACCACACAAATAACTTTCGTCTTCTTACTTCATCTTTTAACAGCTTTAATTCGCGTCCCATTTGTCCTGCAACGCTGGTATTTTCCTGTGCACGACGAATCAAGTATGGTATTACATCTTTCACCGGTCCATAAGGCATATATTTACTTGAATTGTAGTTTTCTTTCGCAATATTAAAACTGATATGGTCGCTCATGCCTAAAAGCTGTGAGAAATGCACATGCGGATGATTATTGGGTAATTTTTTTTGCTGCATTAATTGAGTTGCCAATAAAGTGCTTTTTTCATTGTGAGTGGCCACACAAACCGCTACTTGTTCAATGTTGCCAATTGCGAACCTTAGCGCTTCATCATAATCTTTATCTGTATTTTCTTTGGAAGTCTGAATAGGATTTTCGTAGCCAAGTTGCTTTGCTCTAACTTCTTCTTTTTCCATGTACGCGCCGCGCACAAGTTTAGCAGCATAGATGAAACCTGCTTGCTTTGCTTTTTCTACCGTATCTTTTAAAAACTGCAATCTGTCTTTTCGGTATAGTTGAACGGTATTGTAAATAATCGGTTTATTTTTATTGAATTCAAGCATCAGCTCAAACGTCAAATCATCTAGCGGTTGCTGTATCCAGCTTTCTTCTGCATCCACAAACAGACTTACATTATTTTCAAATGCCAGTTTGGAAATGGAATATATTCTGTCTTTAGCAGCCTGATAAATCTCCTTTTCTTTGTTCGTTAATACTTCGTTAGCATGCAATTTTTCTAAGATAGAAAACGGAATCAATCCGGTAAACTTAGAACATACTATATCAACGGCATCGTTGTCTTTTGCAAACAATATGGCTTCTTTTATGGCATTTTCTGTTCGTTGAAAATCTTCTTCGCTTTCTTTGCCTTCTACGCCATAATCTAAGATACTTTGCACTTTATATTGATATAACTGGTTTATTTTTTTAGTTGCCAATTGAAGTGTATCACCACCGCAGAAAACGGCATAGATAGTTGGACGCATACCAATCGCCACCGGAATTTTAAATCCTGCATCCATCATTTTAGAAGCGGCGCGTGTACCGAATTTCACCAACCAACCCTGATTAATTAATCGGAAAATCTCGTAATCTCGAATCAAATCATAATTCGGTTTATATGCGAAAGCATTTTGGGTATTATCAAAATTTATTGTCATCATTGGTTGTTAGACATTAGTCATTGGTCATTCTGTTGTTAGGTAATAAAGTAAAATTAATACTATTTCTTGATATGTAACCAACAGCCGTTTACTATCGACTATTCCATATTTCCCAGCTTTTTTCTGCTTGTAGGTATAACATTTCCAATCCGTTTTTTGTTTGCGCACCACGCAGTTTTCCTTCTTTAAGAAAAAGTGTTTCTTCCGGATTATAAATCAAATCGTAAAGCAAATGATTATTCGAAATAAAGTTATACGGAATTTCAGGAGCAACTTCAATTTTTGGGCACATACCTATTGGAGTGCAATTAACGATTACTGAAGAACTGCTAACAATATTTTCATTCAATTCATCATAAGAAATTGATTTGTCACTCTTATTTCTGGAAACATATTGAAATGAAATTCCAAGCTTTTTCAATACAAATTCCACAGCTTTGGATGCGCCGCCAGTTCCAAGAATTAATGCAGATGTGTGGTGTGCTCTCAGTAATCGTTTCAAGCTCATTTCAAAACCGTAACAATCTGTGTTATAGCCAATCTTCTTTCCATCGATAAATTTAATGGTATTGACAGCTCCAATTTCTTTTGCATCTTCCTTTAGTTCATCTAAAAACGGAATAATTTTTTCTTTGTACGGTATCGTCACATTCAACCCAACCAGATTTTGATGCTGTTCACACAACAGTTTAAAGTCTTCTATTTTCTCTAATGGAAAAATATCGTAGTGGCAATCTATTATTTTTTCTTTTTGAAATTTCTCTGAAAAATATCCTTTAGAAAAAGAATGAGATAGTGGATAACCAATTAAACCAAATTGTCGCATCTGTTATGTTTCTTTAAAATGAGATTCCCGCTTTCGCGGGAATGACTCTTATCCGTTTTGTAAATTCTCCATTAATTATACTCTGCCAAAATAGATCCGATGGTGACATTTTCTCTAAGTTCTTCACTGAAATCAAATAAAGTTTGATGTGCTCCAAAATTTTCTTCGAGTAACATTCGTAATAATACTTCGCCTTCTTTCAGTTTATTATCCATAAATGCAATGGCACATATGGCATAATTAAGTTCTATCGTTGTTTTACAAACTTCTGCACCTTTTATTAAAATTTCTCTGGCAGTTTCCGTATCACTGTTTAATGCCATTAATTTTGCCAGAATAAAATAGGCTTCATAACGTTTTACAAAAATATCAATGGCTGTTTCACACGCATCAATGGCTACTTCTGTTTCGCTGATTTCCATAGCGGCTTCTGCCATTGCCAGACAAAACTCGTATTGTTCTTTCTCCAGCTCATTTGCCTTCTGAAAAGATTTATAGGCTTGTTCCCAAAGACCTTCATGCTTGTAAGATTCGCCAATTCTAAAATAAGCATCAGACAATGAAGGATTATCGTGTACGGCTTTTCTGTAGCAATAACGCGCCATTTTCATATCACCTAATGCTTCATGACATTTTCCTTGCAAGAAATAAATTTCATCATCCGCTTCAAAGGTGTTGCACATGTCTTTTATGACTTCGAGCGACTTTACAAATTCGGATTTTTTAAAATGAAGTTCTGCAATATCCTGATAAACAAAATCGGCATCATCGTTGATTGCCAGTACATATTCAAAAGCTTCAATCGCATTTTCATATTCATCAATTCCACGATAAGAACATGCCAGATTATACCATGCAAATTCATTGTAAGGATTGATGTCTATTAATTTCTTATGAAACGGAATGCTTTCTTCATACTTATCTGTAATTTCAATGCAGTAGTTAAAGCGATTTAATGCTTCTTCATTATTTGGTTCAATTTTTAAACAGGCAACCAGACAATCATATACTTCAAAATATTTTTCCCAATCTTCATACACATCACACATCTGAAGATAGATATCTGATAAATCATCACGTTCAGAAGTTTCCAGTAATTTTTCTAAAATATCTATGGCGTCTTTATACCGAGATTGAAATGTAAATATTTCTGCTCTTAATAAATAAATACCAATTTCTGAACTGTCGTAAATCTCAGCTTTTTCAAGAATTTCCAAGGCAAGATTTAATTGTTTCAATTCAAAATAAACCTGTGCTTTTTTTATCAGCAATATGGAAGAGTATGGATATTGTTGTAGTGATTTTTCTACCGCAAGCATGGCTTGTTCAAATTGTCCTTTTTCTTCATAATATTCAACGATGGCTTCAAAGTCATCCTGATCGAAAAAAGGTGTATTGTCGTTTTTTACCGATTGTTCAAACTGTGCAATTAATTCAGCAACATTTATATTATTGTCGTTATCAAAATCGAAATTACTCATAGGCTATTCTATTTCAAAGTTATTACTTAATATTGTAATACAATTTAAGACAAAAATTAATTGTTAAAGATGAAACACACTTCAATAGTTATTAACATTTTGGTATTACTAACATATTTTTCCGCTAACGGACAAGATTCTGTTAATGTAAACAATAATTCCACAGAGGAAGTTCACTTTAAGGGATTAAATTCGGTTCAACAGAAATATTTGCATTGGATTGACAAAAAAAACAGAGAATTTCCGTTTGCAGTTCCGGCTATTGCTTACAATAAATATGACGGTATGCAAATTGGTGCAGCATTGATAAATTTAAAACAACCGGTAAAAAATGTCGACTTTACTGCAACATTATTATACGGTATCAAATCAAAGAAAGTAAATGGAACGGCAAATCTGGATTATTACATTAAACCTAAAAAAAGCGTGGTTTCGCAAATTAAACCTGGTGTAAAGTTTCAATCGTTTACCTATTATGACTTTGTAAAACCTTTGAAATATTATGCCATACATCCTGAAATCAGTCTTGACCTGAACCACAGAACAGAAAAGCTGGAAAAACTGGAACACCACTTATCTTTTATTTCACATGTGATACTGAAGAAAGATCTTAATTATGTGATTTTAGGTGATGATGATTTTGCGGTAAAAGATACGCTGAAATATTATTACGTAAATGAGCTAACGTATACTTTTAAACGAAAAGATAAAAACTTTCCTTTGGCTGCTTCATTAAGTATTGAACAGGCAAGTAATTTTGTTAAAACCTCTTTTGAGGCAAATGCATTTATTCGTTATCAATTAAAAGACTACAATACTGGTGTACATTTTCGAATGTTTGTTGGCGGTTTTTTATGGCGAAAAATAAAAAAACCAAATCCGGGTTATTCGCTGCCGGGCTTCAATTACAACCTTACCGGAACTACTGGTGAAAACAATTACAAATACGATGAATTCTATTTTGGCAGAAATGAAAACGAAGGTTTTATTGCAAACCAAATTACTCGAAATGATGGCTTTTTTAAAACTGTTGCACCTTTGCAATCGCCTGCAATCGGACAAACCGGTAACTTTATTTTTGTTTTAAATACTACAATAGATTTTCCAATTAAATACGTGCCGTTAAAATTGTTTTTTGATATTGGTTTTACACAAGACAATATTGTGAATGCCAACACACCACCTGCACTGAAACAATTTGCCTATGTAGGTGGCTTTATGTTCAGCTTTTTTGACGAAGGATTTGAAATCTATTTTCCGCTATTTTACAGCAAGGAATTTAAAACCTATTACAAATCCAATGCTCCAAAATTCGGTCAGCGCATTTCCTTTTTGTTAGACTTACATAAGCTGGAATTGCACAAAAAAATTCGTGATATGAAATTCTAAAAAAAAAGTCCTGATAGAATCATGACTTAGATGGGTAAAGTTGTCTGGGCTTTTATGTTTCTATATTGCAAACAACTGTTGTAAAAATAGAATCTTCATCCTACATGCTACTTGACACATGTCAATAAACGTTAATATATCCCTATTCTACTCATTTTTTTGATTTACATCATAATATTGTTAGTATATTACGAACGAAAATAATTTTAAACCCAATTATATACCCATAAATGGCTAATGTCTTTTATAAAGATTATACACCGAACGTAATTTTTTTAAATACGAAGTAGCCCACTTACGAGAAATGCCTTGATTATTTTACCAAATTTCTTTCCAATTTTTCATTTTTAAAACCAAAAGATTTAATTGATTTAGACAAATACTGGGAATATTGCATTCTGCAAAAAAATGATTCGATTGTTTTGCCAGGAGAAATTTGCGAAAATATTGTGTTTATCTGTAAAGGTGCTGTAAAACATTTTACCGGTGGCTCTAAAAGTCAATATATCATTGAATTTGCAACCGATTGTGATTTCAGTGCAGGTGTCATAATTTTTTTAGGGAAAACTAAGGCTGCAGATGGCTTTGTTTGTACAAAGCGAACTTACGGATTAAAAATATCTTACAAAAATTACCACAGTCTTATTAGGGCTCGTCCGGCATTTGAGTAACTTTTAAATTTGATAAACGACAAGGCTAACCAAAATATTCGCGACCGTTTAACATCTTTTTAATCTATGGATGCGAAAGGTCGATATGAATTAATGCTGAGTCAATATCCGGATGTTTTTGAAAAATTTACCATGCAGGGTATTTCTAATTACATGGGAATTAAAGCAGAAACATTAAGCAGGCTGAAAAAAAGAAATCGATAAATAATATTTATTTTCTGCCGATTGGAAACGTCATGCAGTGCGGACCACCGCGTGCACGAGATAATTCTGCAGATGGAATGGTAATAATCGTTTTATTCAATTTATCTAACGTATATTCCTCTGACAAAATTCGCTTTGCTGAAATAACTGTAAAACCATTTTCTTTAAATGCGTTTAATGTTTTTAAATTGCGTTCATAACAATAAGCAACACCGGGTTTTATAGCTACAAAATTGCATCCGTCTGTCCATTGTTCTCTTTGTGCAAACGGAGAAATTCCGTTTCCGCAAGAAATAAATTTCATGTTGGGATAAATCTCTTTAATTAATTCTTTAAGCGTTGGATATAAAATGGCACGTTGATTATTTTTGGAATAGGTGATAATATCTACCTTATCATTTTTCTCAAACATTAATGGTGCAAAGCCAACGCAGGTTTCTTCATCAATGATGGTGAAAATAGTATCAAGGTGCATACAATAGCGTTCATTTGGTATTTCCACGATAGTGACAAAATCAACCACGTCGTTTTCAAATAAATAATTTTTCAGTTCAAAGATCGCATCCAGTGAAGTACGTTCACTCTCACCTACCAGCAGATGCCTTGGATGAATCAGCATTATATCACCGCCTTCAATAGAAATACCTGAATCCGCTTCCAGATTTTCATCAATACAAAAATCAATGGTTTTATCTTTAAAAGAGGCAAATATCGGATGATATTTTACAATAAATTTGGTCAGAAAATTTTCGCGCTTTCTTGCATTTTTATTGGCTTTGCAAACCACCAGATGGTCGTTGATTACGCAACCAATATCTCTGGTAAAAACAAGATTCGGTAACGGTTTTATGACGCTTTCATCTGTCTCCGGATGCACACCTGAAATCAAAGTAGCTGCCAGATATTCCGGCTGAATTTGTTTCAGCATTTCAAATTTTCCCAAACTTAAATCTTCCGTGTCATAAATGTATTGCAGCAGTTCATTTCTAATTGCTTCTTCTTTTAAAATATCCTGCAATAGTTGTTGTATATCGCATACATTGCCATCACCCAGCAACATTCGCAAGGTTTGTGTAAACGTATAATGTTCTTCTATCATACGTGGCAAAAAAACAATGTCGTCGTATAATAATTCTTCCGCAATTTCCGGTGAAACATGATCGATACCATTGTCCGGTTCGTGCACAATTACTTTGGTTAAGGTTTGTATTTCGGAATTGATAGTCATATAAAAGTCGTAAATAATAAGTTTTAAGTAATAAGTTATTTGGTTTTGTAAAAGTACAAAAAAGAAAGGTCAATTTTAGAAACTGACGTATTACAAATAACATTTAACTTCTTACTTTTACTTTAACCTACACACCATTCTAATTGGCTGATGATCGGAAAACTCAAAACCCATTGGCTGACCTTTCACTTCCAGCAATTCAATATTTGGCGACAATAAAAAGAAATCTATCACGGTAGTATACGTTTTGGCTGCTTCGTATGGAAAATCTACTTTTCTGTTGGTCGGTGTTTTTCCGTCAAAGGCAAAAATCCAGGAAGCGTCAACAAAATCCTCAGGAATCGGCATTTCTTCATAATCACTTTTTTCTTTTAAAGGTGTATATCCTGGTGGAATCTGGTTCCAGTCGCCTCCAACAACGACATAATTTCCTTTCGCATACTCATCTACGATATATTTTTTGAAATAGGCCATTTCCTGTTTTTTCAAAGTGCCGCCATCATACGCAGAATTATGTGTGTTTATTACGACAAGTTGTTTGCCATTGCTTAAATTAAAATGATGTTTAACAAAACATCTGTCGAGAAAAAACAATCCTTTTGGCCATGAAAAATTAGAAGGAAATGCATATTTAACAGGCGTCCCTGCATCCTGATATTTGTAAAATGTAGCAATTCCTCCAAGTGTTTTTCCCATTGGTTCCAAAAATGGAATCGGCACATATTTTACATCGTAATTTTTACCAAATACTGCTTTAAAATTTTCCAGTGTGTTGAATGCTTCTTTGAATTGTTCTCTTCCATAACTTCTTTTAGAATTTCTGTCTATTTCCTGAAGATGAATAAAATCTGCATCTGCTTTCCATTTACTGATGGTCTCAATAAATCCTTTAAAATTCTTATCTGAAAGTTCTTTGGTTGGCCGCACCATTTTTCCGCCATCGTAAAAGAAATCAGATTCTTTACCCAATCCGCAGTAACCAATATTCCAATCATAAAACACGAGTGTGTCTTTATTCAATTCGGGCAATTTTACTTCAGGCTCCAGCACTTCTGCAGTTTCTTCAGGTGCAGGTTTATAATCGGTTAGCTGAGCATATAGAATAGCTCCGATTACATATAAACCAAAGAGCAAACCTGCACCAAGAAGCATTTTTATTATCAGTATCATTGTCTTTTTCATCTTATTACTTTGTAATTGAATTCAAGAAAG
>JBIKPT010000112.1:0-9753 GCA_044357355.1 Chitinophagales bacterium | reverse complement strand
TGAATTCTAATTACTTTGCTCGTGAAAAACGGATAGAACACATATTGTTAGCCAAATCCATTCTTTTTCACGAGCAAAGTAATTAGTATTCATAAGAATGATACCATAGCAAAATATGAAACCAATTAGCAAAGGCAATAATAGCATTGAACCTAGTAATGTTCCACCTGCACAATAATAGAATAAGTAGGATATAAATGCAAGGATAAATATTGTTATTGTTATAGTGATTTTTTGTTTCATGATTCAGATTCTCTTACATCTAAATTGAAAAGACAATTATAAATCTTAAATCTTAAATCTTACATCTCAATTCTCAAATCTCAATTATCGTTTTCCCATTCCCATTCCTTGCATGCGTTTCATCATCACTTTCATCTGATCGAATTGTTTGATAAATGCATTAACATCCTGAATGGTATTTCCGGATCCTTTCGCCAGACGTTCTCTGCGTTTGCCGTTTATTAAATCAGGATTTCTTCGTTCTTCAATGGTCATTGAAAAAATAATCGCTTCAATTTTTTTGAAAGCATTATCGTCGATATCAATATCCTTTACCGCTTTTCCAACACCGGGAATCATTCCTAATAAATCTTTGATATTTCCCATTTTGCGAATCTGATTGATTTGCTGTAAGAAATCTTCAAAATCGAATTGGTTTTTGGCTATTTTTTTCTGTAAACGCTGTGCTTCTTTCTCGTCAAATTGTTCCTGCGCTTTTTCCACGAAGGACACAATATCACCCATTCCTAAAATACGTTGTGACATACGTTCCGGATAGAAAATGTCTAACGTATCAATCAATTTCTCACCACGAGAAACAAATTTAATAGGTTTGTTTACGGTATATTTAATAGATAAAGCAGCACCACCACGTGTATCACCATCTAATTTCGTCAATACCACACCATCAAAATTAATTCTTTCGTTGAACGCTTTTGCCGTGTTCACAGCATCTTGTCCGGTCATAGAATCTACTACAAACAAAGTTTCCTGTGGTTGAATAGCCTGTTTTACGTTGTAGATTTCTGTCATCATTTCTTCGTCAACAGCTAAACGTCCTGCAGTATCGACGATAACAACACCTTGTCCTTTTTGTTTGGCATAGGCAATGGCATTTTGTGCTATGGAAACTGGATTTTTATTTTCCGGTTCAGAATAGACTTCTACACCAATTTGCTCACCCAAAACTTTTAACTGATCAACGGCAGCAGGTCTGTAAACGTCACAAGCTACCAGCAAAGGTGTTTTGTTTAATTTAGTTTTAATGTGATTGGCTAATTTTCCGGAAAAAGTGGTTTTTCCAGAACCTTGCAAACCGGAAATTAAAATTACAGCAGGTGAACCTTTGATGTTGATTTCTGTGGCAGTTTCACCCATTAACTTAGTGAGTTCATCACTGACAATTTTCACCATCAATTGTCCAGGTGCAACGGAAGTCAATACATTTTGACCCATTGCTTTGTCTTTAATCGTATCTGTAAATTCTTTTGCGATTTTATAGTTCACGTCAGCATCTACCAAAGCACGACGAATATCTTTTACCGTAGCTGCAATATTTAGCTCTGTCAGTTTTCCCTGACCTTTCAGATTCTTAAACGCGCCTTCGAGCTTATCCTGTAAATTTTCAAACATGTTTTTAGTGATTAGTGATTAGTAAAGAGTGATTAGCTTTTTGATTGTTGAATACTTTTTATTAATCCGTTTATTATTTTACTGATTTCTTCTATCTTAATTTGTAAATCTTTTAAGGTTTCATCCGTTATGTAGTTTATGTTTTTAGAAACAATAAAGTGTGTCTCTAATTCATATAATGAACCTTTAGCAATCCTTAGATAATTGGTAAAGTTCTGATCACTGTCTCGACCCCAACCTTCGGCAATATTAGCAGGAATTGATGTGCAAGAACGTGAAATCTGACTAATAAGTCCAAATTTTTCTTCTTTTGGAAATTGATTTAGTAATTTGTAAACAATTGTAGTTAGCTCAATTCCTTTTTGCCATGCAATCAAATCCTTATAACTACTTATTCTATTGCTCATTACTCATCACTCATTACACATCACTAATAGTATGTTAGCCTTTGTACTTTCCCTAAATATTTGGCTAATCGAATTACTTGTCTTGTGTAACCATATTCGTTATCATACCAAACATATAAAACGATCGTTTTTTTTCCCGGTGATATTAAGGTTGCATGAGAATCTAAAATAGAAGCATGCGGATTTCCAACACAATCTGTAGAAACCAATTCCTGAGAAGTTGAGTAATCTATTTGTTCCACTAAGTCACCGTAAGATGCTGCATCTCTGATAATTGCATTTACTTCATCAATAGAAGTAACCTCGTTGGTTAAATTCAGATTTAGAATAGCTAATGAAACATCTGGCGTTGGTACTCGAACTGCATTACCTGTAAATTTGCCTGCCATTTGTGGAATTACCTTAGTGATGGCACTCGCGGCACCTGTTTCTGTGATGACCATATTTAAAGGTGCAGAGCGACCACGTCTATAGCTTTTATGGTAATTATCCAGTAAGTTCTGATCATTGGTATAAGAGTGCACTGTTTCAACGTGACCGCTTTCAATACCTAATTTGTCAGCTATAACTTTAATAATAGGTGAGATGGCATTCGTGGTACAGGAAGCAGCTGTAAAGATATTTGTGCTATCCGGATTAAATGCAAGATGATTTACACCATAGACAATATTAGGCAAGCTGCCTTTTCCTGGTGCAGTTAATAATACTTTAGCTATACCTTTTGCTTTTAAATGAATGCTTAATTTTTCTTCATCTCTGAAAATCCCGGAATTGTCAATCAGTAATGCATCGTTAATGCCATACGCTGAATAGTCGATTTCTGCAGGATTGTCAGAAACAATCATGTGTATTACATTTCCATTTGCGATTAATGCTTTGTTAGCATAATCCTCTGTAATGACACCACGAAATTTTCCGTGAACGGAATCTTTTCTCAATAAGGATGAACGTTTTTTAATTTCTTCATCCGTATTTTTTCCTCTTGTCACTATGGCACGCAAGCGCAATTGCTCACCATTTCCATGCTGTTGAATTAATTCTCTTGCTGCTAATCTTCCAATTCTGCCAAATCCGAATAAAACCACATCGATTGGTTTTATTACTCTTTTATCTTTTCCGTAATTTTTTAATTTTTCTGCAATAAAAGCATCATAGTCATTGCCGTTTTCTGCTAACCATTCTTTTGCCAATGTAGCTAAATCAACACGTGTCGGAGCAATTTCCAGTTTAGCTATTGATCTCGCCAGTTCCAATAATATCTCAATTGATAAAGGCAGATTTAAGTATTTCTTTGCAAATTCTTTGTTGTTTAAAACTTCTGTGTATCTGGCATCTACAATATTTCTTCTTAAAATAACTAACTCAACATTTTTATCTAACCAAAGTTTGCCAGCAATGTTGATGAGTTCTAAGGCGCATTTTTCTTTAGAATTCCAGTTGTTCATTTTTATTTATTGGATTTTGAATGATAGAATTTATAAATGAATTGAATAATTGTACAATTTGGTAATTGTATAATTAAATCCTAGCCACCAAGATAGTTTTTCAATAATTTACTTCTGGATGTAGCACGTAATTTATTGATTGCTTTGTCTTTAATCTGACGAACACGCTCACGAGTCAATCCAAATTTTTCACCAATATCTTCTAATGACATCGGATGTTCTACACCGATTCCGAAATAGTATTTAATAACGTCTTTTTGTCTGTCTGTTAAGGTAGACAATGAACGTTCGATTTCTTTGCGTAAAGATTCTAAATATTCCAGTTGCAAATCTGTTCTTGGTGCAGACGTGTTTTCCAATACATCCAAAAGTGAGTTTTCTTCACCTTCCTGAAATGGAGCATCTACAGATACGTGACGTGCTGCCACACCTAAAGTAGTTTCCACTTCTTCTCTGGTAATTTCCAGCATTTCTGCTAATTCATCAGCCGACGGCTCACGTTCAAACTCTTGTTCTAAGTTTGAAAATGCTTTATTGATTTTATTTAAAGAACCAACTTTATTTAAAGGCAAACGAACAATACGAGATTGTTCTGCCAAGGCCTGTAAAATAGATTGACGAATCCACCAAACTGCATAAGAGATAAACTTGAAACCACGTGTCTCGTCAAAACGCTGAGCTGCTTTTATTAACCCTAAATTTCCTTCGTTGATTAAGTCACTTAAAGTCAATCCCTGATTCTGATATTGTTTTGCAACGGACACCACGAAACGTAAATTTGCTTTCGTTAAACGCTCCAGTGCAATCTGATCGCCGGCTCTGATACGCTGTGCTAAATCAACTTCTTCTTCAGGAGTTAATAAGTCAACTTTTCCGATTTCTTGTAAATATTTTTCTAAAGACTGGCTTTCGCGGTTGGTGATGGATTTGGTAATCTTGAGCTGACGCATACGCTGATTTGGTTGGATGAATTTTTAAAAGAGTGCAAAGATAATGATTTTCTATTTGAATGTCAATATCTTAACATTAGATTAACGTGAATGTTTTGTAATATATTGCCTATTTTAGCAGCGTAAAAATACTCATGTTAAAACGCGTCGACAGAGTTGTTCTCGGAAGCTTCATCGTTCCTCTAATCATTACCTTCGGATTGACATCTTTCATTTTTATGATGCAGTTTCTCTGGAAATATATTGATGATTTTGTAGGTAAAGGATTGGAGACCAGTTTATTATTAAAATTAGTGGGCTTATTCACCTTAACCATCATTCCAATGGCGCTTCCATTGGCTATATTATTGGCATCTACCATGGTTATTGGCACTTTAGGCGAAGATAATGAGCTAACTGCTTATAAAACAGGCGGCTTGTCATTAATGAGAATTATGGGTAGCCTGGTGGTGTTTACACTTATTCTGGCTTTTAGTGCTTTTTACTTTTCAAACAACATTTTACCAAAAGTACATCTTAGATTTTATTCTCTTTTGTATGATATTCGGAAACAAAAACCGGCTTTAGACATCAAAGAAGGTGTTTTCTATCGCGGAATTTCCGGATTTGCTTTGAAAATACAACGAAAAGATCCGGATAATAAAACGTTGTACGGTATTATCGTTTATGATCACTCTCAGGGAAAAGGGAATGATAATGTGGTTTTAGCGGATAAAGGTGATATTGCTTTAAGTAATACCGGTGAACACCTCATTTTGACACTTTACAATGGAAAGCAATATCAGGATGTAAAGAAAAGGTCTGCTTCCGGTGATGAGCAGAAAGCCGAACAAACCATCATGGAATTTAAACAATGGCGCAAAATCTTTGATTTGCGTGAATTTAAAATGACACGTACTGATCAATCCTTGTTTAAAACGCACTTCATCATGTACAATGCCAGGCAATTAATGAAAGAAGCTGACTCAACACGGAAAGATATGGAAAAAAGAATAGGTGATATCCGAATGAATAATGCAGCCTATTTTTCTACGTTAAAGAATATTCCTGATTCAGTCACCAAACTGGACACCGTTCCTTCAGTAGTTACTGTAAATGACATTTTCAACAGAAATATCACGCAAAACTGTCTGGCAATGGCAAGAAGCAATCTTCAGGGTTTAATTAGTTATACGCAATTGTCAGTGAGTGATCTGCATTTCAAAGAAACCAATTATGTAAATTATTACTGCGAATGGTATAGGAAATTCAGTTTGTCGTTTGCTTGTTTAGTGCTTTTATTTGTGGGCTGTGCCATGGGTGCTATCGTAAGAAAAGGTGGTTTTGGCGTTCCAATTCTGATTGCCGTTTTATATTTTGTTTTATTCCATGTACTAAATGTGACAGGTGAGAAGTTGGCTAAAAGTTTTATAATTCCGCCGTTTGCAGGTATGTGGCTTTCTTCGTTGGTTTTGTTGCCTGTTGCCTTATTTCTTACCTATAAAGCGAACAATGATTCAGTATTGTTCAGAAGTGAATGGTATATGAATCTGTTTCATGGTCTTAAAAAGGTATTTCAGAAATTATTCAATAAAAAAATCAGGGCTTGATTTATGTTATTTTGATATTGACTGTAATGGTATTGCTTTATGCCTATGTCTTTTATCCAATGCTTTTGCGCAAAAAGGCAATTGGAAAATCTCTTAATTTTCAGATGTATAATTTAGAGGATGATTTACCTTTAGTGAATATTGTAATTCCTGTTTGTAATGAAGAAAAGGTAATTGCAGCAAAACTCAACAGTCTCTTTAAAACGACGTATCCGAAAGAAAAATTGCGTGTTTTTATCGGGTTAGATAACTGCACAGATGCAACCAAAGATATTATTGAAACGAACTATTCCATTCCTGAAGTTAAACTGATAGAATTTAAAGAACGACAGGGAAAGCCAAATGTGTTAAATAAGATTATTGCGGATGAAATACCTTTTGATACTTCCATTCTACTATTGACAGATGCGAATGTAATGTTTGAACCTGATACCATTTTTGAATTGGTAAAGTATTTTAAAGACCCACAAATCGGGTTGGTGGATTCCATGATTCTATCTAATTTGGTAATCAATAAAAACGAAAACGATTACTGGAATTATGAAACAGAAATAAAACAAAACGAAAGTGTTGTTTATGGTGTAATTCCCGGACCATCCGGCGGTTGTTTCGCTATTCGCAGCAATTTATTTACTGAAATTCCATCCAATTTATTGGTTGATGATTTTTTTATTGGATTTTCTATTGTGCTAAAAGGCCATTGCGCTATTTTAAACAACCATGCACGTTGTTTCGAAGACGTGATAACCAGTTGGAAACAGGAATTTAAACGCAAAATCAGAATTGCCACCGGAAATTTTCAAAATTTGTGGCGATTTAAAAAACAGGCACTTAATCCATTTTCGTCCATTGGTTTTATCTTTTTTTGGCACAAAGTAATTCGCTGGAAAACACCATTTTTATTATTGATTGTTTATTACGTGTTACTTCTGGAGTTTACATTGATTATCTTAATCGTAACCTTATTTTTACCAATTATTGATGCGCTTTTGTTTACTTTTGGAGTGGAATTTAAACCTTTAAGGCGTTTTCACTATTTTATAGTAATGAATACCGCCGTATTAATCGGTTTTATAAAATTTTGTAAAGGAGTAAAAACAAATGTCTGGCAACCAACTACAAGAAACTGACCACAAATTAGACACGATAGAATCGGCTATAGAAGCAGTCAGAAACGGAAAAATAATCATCGTAGTAGATGATGAAGACCGTGAAAATGAAGGTGATTTTATCACTGCAGCAAGAAATGCAACACCTGAAATTATCAATTTTATGGCTACACATGGTCGAGGATTGATTTGTGCACCGCTTGAAGAAGACCGGTGTGTGGAACTTCAGTTAGATTTGATGGTGAATTCTAATTCATCGCATTACGAAACACCATTTACCGTTTCAGTAGATTTAATTGGAAACGGCTGCACCACCGGTATTTCTGCATCTGACAGGTCAAAAACCGTAAAGGCATTAATTGATAAAAATACACGACCGGATGAATTAGGTAAACCCGGACACATTTTTCCGTTAAAAGCTAAAAAAGAAGGTGTTCTCAGAAGAACCGGTCATACGGAAGCTGCCATTGACTTAGCCAGGTTAGCGGGCTTCGAACCGGCTGGTTTGTTGGTGGAAATTCTGAAAGAAGATGGTGAATGTGCGCGCTTGAATGATTTATTTCCAATAGCGAAAAAATTCAACATGCCTATTATTTCCATTAAAGATTTAGTGGAATACAGATTGCAGCACGACCGTTTGGTAGAACGCATGGTGGAAGTGAAAATGCCAACAAAATATGGTGATTTCCGATTGGTAGCCTATAAACAATTATCCAGCAATGAAGAACATTTTGCATTGGTAAAAGGCGAGTGGGGAAAAGACGAACCGGTAATGGTGCGTGTGCATTCTTCTTGCATCACCGGTGATATATTAGGTTCGCTGCGCTGCGATTGCGGCGACCAGTTGCACAATGCGATGAAAATGGTTGAGAAGGAAGGCAAAGGCGTTATCTTGTACATGATGCAGGAAGGACGCGGCATCGGATTTATGAATAAGCTGAAAGCCTATAAATTGCAGGAAGAAGGAATGGATACCGTAGATGCGAATTTAGCACTGGGTTTCAAAGCCGACCAGCGCGACTTTGGTATAGGTGCGCAGATTCTGCGTGATTTGAATGTATCTAAAATGAAACTGATAACCAACAATCCAAAGAAAAGAGCAGCCTTGAAAGGATATGGTCTTGAAATTGTTGAGAATGTGCCGATTCAAACGGTTCCCAATGAATTTAACCAGAAATACCTCGATACGAAAAGAGATAAAATGGGCCACGAGCTTACGAAAGAAATAAAATAATTTTCTTGTCGAAAAATAGTAAACGAAGTTGTTTCTTAAAAAGACAGCTTCGTTTTTTTATTGGTTAATGGTAGTATTATTAACTGGTGTGAAAAGAATATTGGATTCTTTTTCTTTTTCCATTATTTCAAATTCTTGCTGCAGTTTTTTCTTTTGTTTGGCTTTGGTGTTAAACAAGTCTTTAAAATTGTCAAAATCTTTCTGGAATGAAATCGCACCACCTGTTCGTATTCTATCCTGATTGATGATATCGTAATTGGCCGTTCTGGCATAGGTTTTTAAACGGATGCGTCCGTCGTCTGTGACTAAATATTCGAGCACGAAATCACCGGCTATAGCTGCATTGTTGGCTGGTTGTCCCGGTAATCCGGTTGTGGTGCTGTTGCTGTTTCCAAAGTTGACATTTCCGCCTATCGTCAGAATTAATTTTCCGCCTAAAATTTCCTGTTTATAGCTAAAGCCGAAATTCCTGGATTCCTTGGATTCCAAATCACTTAATAATACATCCAGCGAAGCTCCTTTAATGACACTGCCTAAACCTTGTGACAATATCTTTGAAATCTGATCGGATATTAACTGCGTGACCGTATTCGAATAACCAGAAACTCGCTGATCAGAAGAACCAGTCGGGAAAAATGAATTGAATAACAATAAGAAACCTGCCTGATTATTTACTTCGTTCTGGTTGCTGTTTATTTCCGTTAACTTTCTGGCTAAGTCGTCAGATTGTTGAAGTGGTGATTCTATGTTAAATCCAATTATTGTCTTATCTAAAGTACCGGATATTAATAGTTTTAAATCAATAGGGAAGGTTCTGTTGCGAATGGCCACCGTACTGTCAAATAAATTCCGTACCGATGCAGATTTGATATTATAAAGTGCATTAACGTTTAGTTCGGCATTTAACGGATCGCCATTAAAGACAATTTTGCTTCCTGGTCCAATTTTAAATGTTTTGTTCAGAATTCCCTGGAAATTAAAATCATATTTACCATCAATTAAATTATAAACACCACTCAGGGATAAATCACCTTTTTTATCCATCGTAAAATTGAGGTCGCCATTTCCGCGTCCAACTATCTTGTCGTTGGAGGACGGATCCAAAATAATATTCACTAATGCATCCGGTGTAGCGGTAATATTCATGTTTATATTCAAGCCGCTTAATTTAGATTTATAATCTATTTTTTTAATGGTGTCTTTCGGATCTACAAATCGTATAAACGTATACCCTTTGTCGGAAGCTTTATTTGAAACAGGTAAATTAAATTCGGTGTTTTTCAGTGTTTCCAGTCGGTTCACATTGATAGAAATATCGTTGAAATAGCCGTCTATATCCACATCGCCTTTTGCAAATATTTTTCCGTAAAAATCCTGATTATCA
>JBIKPT010000111.1:0-9765 GCA_044357355.1 Chitinophagales bacterium | reverse complement strand
ACAACCACTGCGTCTTATGGTCCGTTTTGCAATGCATCAGGAAATGCAATCAGTGTGGCATTTACATCTACAGGAACTTATACAGGAGACTTTTTTGTACAGCTTTCAGATACGAGTGGCAGTTTTCCTGCCAATTCGACCAGTAATTTAATTAGCAGCGGAACATCTACTTCACCTATTTCTGCAACGATACCTGTGGCACAAGCAGCTGGAACAGGTTATCGTGTCCGTGTAGTGAATCAAATACCGGCAACACAAAGTGGCAATGATAATGGAAGCAATATAACTGTAACAGCAGCAACAACACCATCGGTGAGTATTGCCATTACAACAGGTACGAATCCAACTTGTGCAGGTTCATCTGTAACCTTTACAGCAACACCTACTAACGGCGGTGGCTCTCCAACCTATCAATGGAAATTAAATGGCAGCAATATTGCAACCGGTGCTACTTATACCAGTACCACATTAGCAACTTCTGATGTGGTAACCTGTGTAATGACAACGAGTGCTACCTGTACAACAGCACCAACGGCAACTTCAAGTGGTATAACCATGACCGTAAATGCAGTGGTAACACCATCTGTAAGTATTGTCATTACTACTGGTGCAAACCCAACATGTACAGGCAATGCATTAGTGTTTACAGCAACACCTACAAACGGTGGTACACCATCCTATCAATGGAAATTAAACGGCGGCAATGTTGGCACCAATAGCACGACCTATTCTAATTCATCTTTAGCAGATGGCAGTGTTATTACGTGTGTAATGACGAGCACAGCAACTTGTGCTTCACCGACAACAGCAACATCATCAGACATAACAATAAACAATAATACACCGGCACAACCAACTTTTACTACCAGCAGCACTGCAGTTGCATTAGGTCAGACAGGCGTTGTATATACGGCAAGCAATGTGAGTGGCGTAAGTTACGCCTGGTCGTATTCCGGAAGTGGTGCAACTATTACGGGTGCGCCTTCCAATTCAGTTACCATTGATTTTTCAACAAGTGCAACTTCCGGAAATTTATCGGTAACACCATCCTATTTAGGTTGTACCGGCACTGCAAGAGTAATTGCAATAACAGCTGCAGCTAGCAATGAGTCTAATGTTGTTGATAATACACCAAGTTACTCATCATCTACACCTGAGTTTAACATCAATCCTGATTACATTAATTTCATAGATGCAACAAACACAATAACCGGTAAAATGATACCGATGAAATTAAAAATACAGGATGGTGGAAATGACCTGACAGATGCCGATAAACTAAACACGATATTAACCGGCATTAAATTTACGGTGAGAGATCATTTAGCTGCCAATCAATTAGCACAAATTAAAACAGCAATTTTAACCACTTCAGCAGGAACTGTAATCGCAACAGCTTCTAAAGTAGGTACAGAATTAGTATTTACAGGTATGAGTGGAACCAATGTTACTGCAGTTGATGTTGAAAATGCTGGTTCAGGTGAAAGAATTATACACCTTAGGGTTTCGTTTGATGAAACACAAGTAATAGATAATACTAAATTGGTTTTTCAGGTAAGCGGTGTAACAGCTGGCAGTATCAGTTCTACATTTGCAGCTGCAGATGGCGGTGCCGCTCAATCTGATAATAGCAATGGCAACGACAGAAACAGAGTGGAAATAACAGCAACAAAGTTATTGTTTGTTCAGCAACCATCAACATCTTCTATCAGTTCAACAATGACACCGTCGCCAAGTGTAAGGGCAACAGATGCATACAACAGAACAGATGCAGACTATGCGACAAGTATCAGTATAACATCAACAGGCACTATGACAAGTGACCCGATTAGCATAACACCAACCAGTGGTGTTTCTACTTATTCATCGGTTGTACATACAATTTCCGGTACAGGACTTACCTTAACAGCAACCAGTGGTTCTTTAACAAGTGTAACCAGTAATCCGTTTGACATCACTACTTATGTAAACGGCGATTGGCACTCCATTACAGGTACAGGACTTTTATGGAATAACGAAGCCAATTGGCAACAAGTTATAGGTGGCGTATTGAGTGCTCCAGGTGGTGGTTCAGGAACATCACCTAACAAATTTCCAAACGCAGGAAATCCAAATGTTCACCTGTATGCCACAATGAACACGAATGGTTCCAGAAGTGTAAACAATCTGACAATATACAGTGGTTCACAATTAACAACAACAAGTGGACCTTGCACAGTCGCAGGTACATTATTAGTAAAGACAGGTGGCACCATGAATATGAGTAATCTACTTAATATCAATGGAACGTTGCAAGTGGATAGTGCAGGAACATTTATTTACGCCTATACAAACTCTTCTTCACGAAGTACAAGTGTTTGGAATGGTGTAGAGAATTTTCATCCAAAATCTAATTTTGTTTTAACAGAATTACAAAATACAGCAGGTTTCTTATTCATAGAAGATAAAGATGATATTGATACAAACAGGTATAACGGATTTAGCGCTTGCTTTGGAAATATGTCGTTTGAAAGAGCGTCCGGTACAGGTGCGATGGGTCTGTTTCCATCTGGTTTCGTAAGAAATCTTGCACACGGTAATGTAGTTTTTAAAAGCAGTACATCTGATGTAAGAATGGCAGATGCAGGTTCTGGATTTAATACAACTATTGGAGGAAGATTAATTATTGAAAGTACTTTTGGAAATAATATCAATTTTTCAAACTCTGGTATAACTGGTGTTTTAAATGTTAAAGGTCAGGTTATACATAATGGAACAGGTGCTTTAAGATTTTGTAGTAGCACCACTACTACAAATATGACTATGAACATAGATAGCAGCATGTCTATTACCAATACTGGTAATTTTACATTCAACGCAACTAATAATGCAAGTTATACCGGTATTTTAAGAATTAAAGGTGACTTAACAGTTGCTTCGGGTGCGAATTTAACGAATGCAAGCACAGGTAAAAATGGAATTATTGTATTCAACAGCATTGGTGACGGCTCAACTCCTGATCTTACTCAAGTTATAAATATTGCAGCAACCAACGCCACCAGAAATCAGTATATCAACTTCAATGTTGGCAACGGTGCGTATGTTCAACTAGGTGATGATCTAGAACTTGGAAATAGTGCAAAAGTTACAGACAGTACTGGTGGCACCTTTGATTTTGGTTTCAACGTAAGTACGCCATTAATTGTGACTACTTACAGTTCAGGTGCTGGATTTGAATCAAGACAAGGAAGCACATTGAAAATCACATCACCAGATGGTTTGTATGATGAGTGGGACAGAGCAGCGTATACGGCAGCTGGTGTAACGGTAAACACAGGAAACGTACAAGCTATAGCAAAATCAAACAGATCCTTCAGTCCGATTGCTACTTTCTGGTATATTGGAAAAGGTGATCAGAAAACAGGTGATGCTCCAAATGTCACTTTATCAACCAGTGCCGATGCAAAAGTTGTTATCTGTGATTTGGCTAGTAAGAATTATGTTTTAACACCAACAATATCGTTTGGCGTTACAGGTGCAACAACCATTAGCCCAACCGGCGGAAAATTAGACATCAGAAATGGTCAGTTTATTGAAACGGAAACCGAATATATATTTGGTTCTACCGGAACTTTATACATGTCTCAAGGTACTTTATACAAAATTGCAAAAGGAAGCGCTACAGATCCTTTTGGTGGCGGTGATGATATTCCAAGAATGGATGGTTCAGGATTTCCATATGTACTTACAGGTGGAACCATTGAATTAGGCGGTACCGGAACTAATCATCAATACCAAAGATTGCGCTCTGACAATGCGTTTTATAATTACAAGTATGTAAAATACAGCGGCAATAACACCAGCGGTACATTTAAGAATTTAAATCAAACCACCGTAATCGACTCTGCATTGATTATTACTGGTACTCCAATTGTAGATTGCTTTACAGGTGGAACAGGGTCTGCAGCTTCTTTTACAGGTAATGGCGGACTTATAATGGACGGTGGTTTATTAAGAATCAGAAAACGTACAGATTCAAACCCAGAGTTAGACGGATTGAATGCACCTTATACATTAACTGGCGGAACGATAGAATTTTATGGTACAGTAGCTCCAGGTAGTCGTCAGCAAATCAGAGGAACATACGGTAGTCCAACAAAAGTAATAGAATACAATAATTTAGAAATTAATGCGGATGAAGCACGTCTTACTTCAACCGGACCGGGAAATGTGGATTTAACCAGTAGTTTCACGCTGAAAGGCACTATGAATGTAAATGCACCTGCCATATTAAATATGCACAGTGATGATTTCATTTATAAATTTACCGGAAATACATCTAATAATGTCAATATAAAGAGCGGTGCCGGACTAACATATGGTAGTCCGTTTGGTATTACTACCGTAGCAGGTGGCGGCACAGGTTTAGAGCCTACTGTAGGAGCAGCTAATCCATCTGCAGGAAATATCAGAACCAATATCAGAACATTTGATGCCAATGCAAGCTATGGCTTTGTGAGTCCGGGAAATATGGTGAGTGGTTCAGGATTACCTGCCACCGTTAAGTCATTATATGTATTGAAATCAAATCTTACAGATAGAGTTACGTTGATAAATTCTGTAAGAGCAGACAGTGCATTAAGAATGTACAGCGGACATATTATCAACGGCAGCAATCGCGTTGAATTAGGTAAAGATGTGAGCAACAGAGGAACATTGGATTACACAGAAGGTTATGTGGTAGGAAATATGCGCAGATGGTATGATGGAACAAATTCCGGTAATGCAAGCGGTTTATATCCATTAGGTGAAGACAAAAGTGGCACCTTGAAAAACAGAAAATATCTGATTGAATATACTTCGGATCCAACTGGTGGTTATCTGGATGTCAATTTCAATCCGGTGAATATGGGATTAGCCGGCTTACCAATAACAGGTATACCTGCGGTTGGAAGTTGTACTTCTTCATTTGATGTAACTTCTACAGAAGATGAAGGTTATTGGATTGCCACACCGGAAGCAAGCAGGCTAGGCGATGGTGTATACAAATTATCTATCACCGGTGAAGATTTCAGCACGGTAACAGATTTATGTGAGTTGACTTTGTTGAAAAGAGTAGGCGCTGGCAACTGGACAACACCAGGCACACATTTACAACCATCCGGATCAATTAGTGTTCCAACTGTTTCCAGAAGCGGCATTACCGGATTCTCGAATTTTGGTTTTGGCGGCGGCGCTCCAAATCCGTTACCTGTTGAGTTAACTTCTTTTACCGGAACATGTGCAGAAGATGGAATTTCAAAAATTACCTGGTCAACAGCATTAGAATTTAACAGCAAATATTTTATCGTCCAACGCTCTACGGATGGTGTTCAATTTACTGCCATTGCGGTGATTCCTGCTGCAGGATTTTCTACTCAACCAAGAAATTACAGCATTACAGATACTTCTGTTAATGCCAATAGCAGCTACTACCGTTTAATAGAAGTTGACTTTAATAACCAACAAACTATTTACTCGTTCATACAAGTGAAATGTAATGAAGTAAATGGCATACATGTTTTCTATACTCAACCGAAAGTTATCGCAGAAGTGGTTTCTACAAAAGACAAGCAAGTTGGGTTTAATGTGTATGAAGTTTCGGGTAAATTATTATATAAAGAAGTTAAACAAATTGTTCGCGGTTATAATCGCTTCGACTTAAGCATGCAGGACAAATTAGCTGATGGAATTTACATTATCCAAATGATTGATGGTGAAAAAGCTACTTCGACTAAAGTGATGGTTCATTAATGTAGTTAGAATTTAGTAATTAGTAATTAGATAAAAAATGCGCTCGATTAGAGCGCATTTTTTTATTCGTCATTGCGAATGCATTTCAAGTTTTTGGATTTTAGAAAGGGGTTAATGCATGAAGCAATCTGTTCGATATATCATTCAACAGATTGCTTCATTTGCTTATTCGTACATCATAAGTAAATTCTCAATGACGTTGGATGTTCCATCGACGAATTCATCAATAAGGCTTGAACGACCAGTTGATTTCTCCGTTATCGATATTAAAACAAGCTGCCAGTTGATTTGGCTGTATAATGACCAGTTGTTTACCATTCAAAAAGCTTTCCGAATTGGTAGATTTCAAAAAAGGCTTTAGCAATTCGGTTTCCTGCCCGGTTTTCGTCCATACTTCATTTTTAGAAGCATCTAAACATTTTAAAATAATAGGTGCTTGTTCGCCTAAGTCATCTTTATAAATCAATACAACGTTTTTTTCATCGCTGTATAAAACGCTTGCCTTGAAATAAATTTTATTAGGTGTAACTTCCTCCACAGCATTAATATTATAAGATTTCCTGTACCAGTCGCCATCTTCCTTCATGATATCACTTAGTACGTATGCAGTCAGCTTAGAAGAAAAATCAGGTTTTATGTTTCTGTTTACTTTATACAACTGCTGCCGTTCGTCTTCCGTAAAATAATATTCTGTTTTATTTATAAAAGCCTGTTTGGTATTACTTCTGTCTTTGTAATCTTTTTCTGTAAACAGTGTATTCGTATTTGCTGCATAATAAAAAACAAAACCGTCTTTTGTGGTTAGCTTAAATCCTTTCATATCGTAGACATCTTCTACTGTAGCAATGCCATTTTTTAATTCCCTGAATTGTCTGATCAACACTGCATTATTCACGATTTCTTCCATCGTATTTACATTGAATCCTGTTAATTTATCTCCAAAAATTAACCAGCAAATACTATCTATCGGTTTTAATTGTCCCATTTTATAAGGGTCTTTTAAACTTTGTTCCCACGTGATTGTCTTGCCCAACTGTTGGGTTGCAGTAATTTTATTTTCTTTTACATCTACCCTATTTAAAAAATAGTTCACTTCTTTTAATCCATCTGTTGTCTTTCTGGAAATCGTCCAAACTTCCGGACCATTTTTTGTGTTTACAACTGTAAATCCATTGCTGACTTCATTGTAGTCTTTGTATAAATGTTTTGAAGTGGAAGCGGAATGTTTTAGTTTTCCTTTTTCTGTAAAAAATATGAAAGCAGCAGTACCAATTACCATGATAGCAAAAGTAATGGTTACTATCCTGATGATGTTGGAATTACTTTCGTTGATTGTTTTCTGTTCTGACTGAAACGGCCTTTGTGAAGTTGGTGTTTTCTGATACACAGGTTTGGCTTGTCCGTATTCATAAGCAGAACCGCAAAATTTGCATTGGTAAATGCTATCCTGCAATAAATTAGCATCACTTGCACCACATTGCGGACATTTTAATGATTTTGGCATAGGCTTAGTTTTGAATAAAGTTAGTAATTTTTGAGTAAAGTGTATCACCGTGTTACACAGCGAAAAAACAGCAATACTCGAAAATCGCCACAGCAACTATGCTGTTTTTTTATTGATTGATCAGATTGTCTTATTGTTTCGGATGCTTCGGAACGCAATGTGGACTTCAATCTAATAAAGATGCAAGCGGACTGCTGGCTTGAGCAATATCTGAGCGCTGTGCCAGTTTTGCTTCATATGCCATCCTGCCTGCTATGACTGCCAGTTTAAAGGCTTCTGCCATTTTTACAGGATGTTGCACGATGGCAATGGCTGTATTAACCAACACTGCATCGGCGCCCAATTCCATCGCATGTGCCGCATGTGAAGGCGCACCGATACCGGCATCTACAATTACCGGAACTTTGCTTTGCTCTATTATAATGCGTAAAAATTCTTTTGTTTCCAGTCCTTTGTTGCTTCCGATAGGTGCACCTAATGGCATTACGGCTTGTGTACCAACTTCTTCCAGTCGTTTGCACAAAACAGGGTCTGCATGAATATAGGGCAATACAATAAATCCTAGTTTTACGAGTTCTTCCGCAGCTTTTAAGGTTTCAATGGCATCCGGTAAAAGATATCTTGGATCCGGATGAATTTCCAGTTTTATCCAGTTAGTTTCTAATGCTTCTCTTGCGGCTTGTGCAGCAAATACGGCTTCTTTCGCGGTGCGAACACCACTGGTATTCGGTAAAAGATTAACGGAAGTTTGTTTCAGGTAAGTAAGAATATTATCTGATTGCTCTTTTAAATCAATCCGCTTCAGTGCCATCGTCACCAACTGCGTACCAGAAGCAACAACGGCTTCCTGCATGGTTTTAGGTGAACCAAATTTTCCGGTACCGAGAAATAATCTCGATGAGAATTGTTTACCTGCTATACTTAAATTGTCTTGCACGATGTAAATGTATAACGTATAAAGGAGATTGCAAAATCTAAAATTTAACGAATATTATAAACTGTGTAAATCCTGTTTAAAACATATTTTATACCTTTATACTTCACCTAATGTTTTAAAAAATGAAGCAGCTACTTTTATCGATTTTATTGATTTCTTTTTTGTCTGATATTGCAGTAGCGAAAGATTCTTTTTCTTCGTTGTCTGAAGCACAGGTTAAGTCGCTGGTGTGCCGTAAATGGAAACTGACTTTTCTGGAATATAAAGGAAAGAAGAAAGATATTCCGGCAAAAGTTCCGGCATCTTACCTTGTTTTTTTAGCAGATGGCAAACTGCAGGAATTTGAAGGTTCAAAAAAACATGACGGCACCTGGACTTATCATCATGAAACAAAAACAATAACTACTATTGATCAGGATGGAACAGAGAAACATAAGATTATTTCGCTCAATAGCGACCAGTTTGTAATGAACGGAAACTATAAAGGTTTTTCGTTTAATATGGGATTTAAGAAAGCTGATTAAGCAGTCAATTCTTTCAATTCTTTTGCTGCATCTTCTAGAGTAACTTTTGGTTCGTAGCCGAAATCTTTTTTTGCTTTATCAATATTTCCGGCGATGTCATAATCGAATTTTCCGGCAGCATGGATGGTTGGATGCAGGTAATTAAATTTTCCCAAAATATCATCGAACACTTCAAATCCACGGCACATTATTTTAGGTATATAAAATGGTTTGTAGGGAACACCTAATGCATTGGCAATTGCGGTGTAAATGCCATCTACATTCGGATGCGGTTGATCATTGCCTATCCAGTACCAATTTCCGAAAGTTGCCGGATTTTTTTCTGCCTGAAAAAACGCTTCGATAGTATTATCTGTATGTGAGATACTACGTAAATTTTTTCCGTTTCCAAAAACAATTTGTCGCGGCCAGTGAAACATGTTTACAAAGGTCAGCTGACGTGGCGGTGCAAACGGACCAAAGAACCAAAAACCTCGCAACGAAGTACCATCAATTTTTCCTTCTTTCGTTTTATCTAAAATGTATTTTTCTGCCAGGTATTTGCTTTTACCATAATTTTTATAAGGTGTTGCTTCCGTATTTTCGTCAAAAACAGGTTGAGCATCCGTTCCATGTCCGCAAGTGGAATCTGTGGACATAAATAAAATTCTGCGCACGTTATTTTCGATGCAGGCATCTACTAAATTCTTGGTACCTTCTTCATTTACTTTATAAAGCACATCAATTTGTTTTGGATAAATGGCACCGGCAAGATGAAATACAGTAGTTACGTTTTTTACAGCTTCTAGTACTTGTTGTTTATTCGTAATATCAGCATAAACTATTTCATAATTAGCCGGAAGATTCAATAAGCCTTTAAATCTAGGCTCTAACAACACACGTACTTTCCTGTTGCTCTGATGATGACCAAATCTATCTCCATTGATTAAAATATCAATCATTCGATTTCCCAGCCAGCCAGGAACACCTGTGACAAGCAGGGTATCTGATCCTGAAACAAGTTCAGGATGACGTGGTGTGAGTTCAGG
>JBIKPT010000263.1:0-2816 GCA_044357355.1 Chitinophagales bacterium | reverse complement strand
CGACTAATTTTTTGATAGACTCTATTTGTGTAAGCAAACTTTCGTAATTGGCAAAATACTTGATTTTATCGGCAACATATAAATCACCGGAAAACAACCAGCCTTTGTTTCTTTCATAATAACAATAGTGGTCATCGCAATGTCCCGGAGTATAAATAGGTTCTAAGGTATAATATGCTGTTTGTATTCTATCTTCTGTGCTGATTGGTTTTAGCACGGCTTTTTCCACACTGCCGTTCATCAGTTTTGCCAGCGGTGACATACGGTACCCTTTTCCCATAATTTTAACCGCGGTTGGATGTGCATACGCATCAATGTTCAATTCATTCATCAAAAACGCCACATTTCCGGTATGATCTTCATGGTGGTGTGTAAGTATGATTTTATTAATATCATGCTGTTTGGCTACTTTTAAAATATTCTCGCGGTTGTAGCGCTGTGCCGTATCTATCAGTAAATTATCGAGTACGAAGGTGTATACCGTTTGCACGTTATTGCCTAAACGATAGATACTAAACCGGTAATAGTGAACACCATCAAACTCGTAATTAAACTTTCGCACTGCCATTTGGCTAATTTATCTTTATTTATTTTAAAATTACTTTACCTGAGCAAAGTATTATCTGCCAAAACATTTTTATATTGTTAAATAAATTCTCGGAATATGAAGAAATATATAGCAGGTGGTGTGTTGTTGCTTCTTTTAGTGGCAGGTATCACGTTCTTTCTTACTAAAACAATGATGCAATTGCATATAGACGAAGCTGTAAAAATTCACATCAAAGATAAAGTGCCGCTGGAAGCGCAGCTGGACAGTTCTATCTGGATTTCATTAATCAACGATTTACAAACTAAAATCAAGGTAAATGACGAATTAAAAATCAGACTGGATGAATCATTTGAAGTGCCGTTAAAAATGAACCTGAAAGTTCCGTTGAATACCGAAGTATTTATGGATCAGATACTCGACTTAAAATTTGATTTGCCGGTCGACATCAATCTGGATCAAACGGAAATGCCGTTAAAGGATTTAGTAATTCCGTTTAATAAAAAACTGATGATTAATGATTCGCTGGCAGTTGATTTTTCCATTCCTTTAGACACTAAAATCAAAACAAATTTCAAGCATTTTTTCAATATTTCATTACCGGTAAAAGCCACAATACCGGTGAAGGTAAATATCCCGATCAACCAGCCTTTACAGGTGCTTGACACCTTGCTGCTGAGTATGCAGGATTATAATATTCCGTTGCGCACCATCATTCCTGTAGAAGCAAAAGTTCCGATAAAACAACTGGTAAAAATACAGGGAGAATTAATGGTGCCGGTTGATCAGGTAATTACGATACCTTTATCTAAAGTAATTTCAACACCTGTGTTAGAACCGTTTACAGCCAGTGTAAAAACCACCAACGATTTAGAAACCAGTTTTAAATCTGCGTTGAAAGCAAGCGCAACGTTTAGTCAGCCATTGCGTGTGGTAAAAATGGATTCCTTACGAATAGAACCAACTAAAATAAAGTTTACTATTAAAAAGTAGAATCTTTAACCACATAGACACATTAGAATTCAGAAAAAACAGAATCAAAATCATTGTCTGGTATAAAGAAACACACTAGTATATTCATCAAAGATGAATATCTATGAGACACTAAAATATCCGTATATTATAAACTAATTGATTTTCTAGATTCATAAATCTCTGCCATCTGGCAGAGTCTATGAATCTATGTGGTTAAATTATTATATAACTATTGAATTAACTGCAAGGTTTCGTTTGCCATTTGTGCATTGTATTCATCTGCTAATTGCTTGTGATTTACAATATCCAAAATTGTTCCAATCAGACACAAACCGCCTGTAAAGAAATACAGCAAACCCATTCCGATTTGTCCGACTAAAAAACGCTGAATACCTGCAAAACCTAGCAATCCGACACATGAGATAATCAGAATTAATTCTGCTTCTCTTCGTTTTGAACTGTACAGCGTTACGAAATTTCTGATTTTATCGTCCGGCAAATTAGCGGTAAGATTTTTCAGATTGATCATTTCTGTTGGTGTAACAGATTTAAGACCTAAAAACGGATTTTCCATAAGATTGATTTTGGTGGTTTTGATAAATATTTTTTATTAGTTGTAAAACTCTGTAAACTATTACAACAAGTGCAAAAGTTCCCAGCCAATGCGTTTGAAATGATTTGATAATATCACCATGCAATATATGTGAGATAGAATGACCTATACCACAACCTGGACACCATGAAATTCCCAAGCGATTAAATAAACAAAAAGAAAAATGCGATTCCGCTGGATTTATGATAGCCAAATAAATCAGTGCAATTATCCAAAAGTATAATTCAAACGAAAAATATTTTTTGAGTGTACTCACTTTATTCTTTGCGCACTTTGCGTCTTTGCGTGAAAAAATTACACAAAGAAATCCGGTGTCAGATCAGAGCCCGGTTTTACCGTATACTGGTCTAAATCCGAAATTCCTTCGCTGATTAAAACTTCATCATCCATGAAAAAGTTCCCTGTAGTAGTTTTTCCATCGCGTTTCAAAATATAATAGGCAGCATCTGCCATGATAGATGGCTTGCGTGATGAGTTCGCCACCGACTCACCGCCTAACAGATTCAGTACGGCTGCCGTGGCAATTGTCGTGCGTGGCCACAAAGCGTTCACGCCAACTTTTCCTTTGTATTCACCACCAAGACCTAAAACAACCAAACTCATTCCGAATTTGGCAATGGAATATCCGGTGTGTCCGGCAAACCAACGTTCCGTGATGGAAGTTAATGGTGGTGACAACAT
>JBIKPT010000110.1:0-9860 GCA_044357355.1 Chitinophagales bacterium | reverse complement strand
ACGAGCATAAATACACATTGAACGGAAGCGGTTATGTGGCAGATTTTGTGATCAATGCTGTAAATTTTGCAGATATCATTCCGGCTAACCAGCCTATTACGCTGAACTGGAAACAGGAATTGCCTGCACAGGAAGGTGGTATTGACGATGAACGTTATAATTCTGCGTTGTATTATATGAATACACAAAAAGAAGAAGATGATTTAACCAATGATAATGAAGAAGATATTGAAACACCTTTACAATGGGTTTCATACAAACAGAAATTCTTCAATACTTCTATCATTGCAGATAAAGAATCATTTAAAAAAGGTGCTAAAATTACAGTGGTAACGCCTAAAGACAGTATGAGTATTGTGAAAACATTTACATCTCAACTGCAAATTCCGTTTAGCAATTCAAATGCATTCAGTTTTCCGATGCGTTTATACATGGGACCGAATAAATACAGCGAACTGAAAAAAATGGATGTAGATTTAACGGCTATTGTTCCTTTAGGCTGGAGCATCCTGAGCTTAATCAACAAATTCTTTATCATTCCGATATTCCATTTTTTAAGCAAATTTATTTCCAGCTACGGTATCATCATTTTATTATTGGCTATTGTGATTAAACTGGTGACGTTTCCGTTTACGTATAAGTCGACCATTTCTATGGCGAAAATGAAAGTGTTGAAACCGGAAATCGATGAACTGAAAAAGAAATTCCCGAACCAGGCAGAATTTGGACAAAAACAAATGGAATTATATAGTCAAACCGGTGTAAGTCCTTTTGGCGGCTGTTTACCGATGTTATTGCAGATGCCTATTTTGATTGCGATGTACCGGTTTTTCCCGGCCTCTATTGAGCTGAGGCAGCAACCGTTTCTGTGGGCAACCGACTTATCCAGTTTTGATTCTATCCTTAGCTGGACGCAAGATATTCCGGTGATTAACTTCCTGTTTGGAAATCACATCAGTTTATTTACGATCCTGATGGCTGTCTCTTCTATTGCCGTGACCAAACTTACCAGCCAGTCACAACCAAGTGGTGGTGCTGACGACATGATGGCGCAGCAAATGAAAATTATGATGTATGTGATGCCGGTGATGTTGTTATTTATGTTCAACAAACAACCAGCTGCATTGAGTTACTACTATTTCCTGTTTAATATTTTAACGCTTGGTCAGAACTGGATTATCCAGAAATTCTTTATTAATGAAGAACAGATACATCTGCAAATTCAGGAAAATAAAAAGAAACCACCTAAGCAGAATTCATTCCAGCAAAAAATGCAGGAAATGATGAAGCAACAACAGGAAGCAAAAAATAAGAAATAACTTTTTATAAGTTGTTATAATCTATAAGTCGCAAGTTTAAGATTTGCGACTTTTCTTTTTTTATTACAAGATATCTTTTTATATTAGTGGATGCAATATAAGTTATCGCATCTTCCGTTGTTCAAAATCATGTTGCCACTCATTGCAGGCATCCTTTTTTTTAATTTCACGGACCTTTCCTTCTCTACTTTATTAATTTCGTCAGGTATAATGGCAGTGACATTTATTGTAAGTCACTTCAATATCAGCACTCGATTTATAAAGAAACTAAATATAGTAATAGGTGTCGCATTCGTCTTTATTGTTGGCGGATTGATGATAACCAATAAAAAGTTCAGTCAAGAGCAAAATCATTTCTCTTTATACAACGCTGAATTTGCCAAAGGAATTATCTCAAAACCTTTAGAAGAAAAAGAAAAAACCTACAAAACAATTATTGCGATTCAACACATTATTGACAGCGCTGAAATTGAAAAAACAGCGAGCGGAAATTTGTTGGTGTATATTCAAAAAGACAGCATGCTTGCAAATTTGGAAGTTGGCGACGAAGTACTTCTGCAACTGAAAAGCCAGTCTGTTGCTGCACCGAAAAACATTGGTGAATTTGACTACAAAAACTACCTAAAGCACAAATCTATATTTCATCAACAGTACATCACCAAAAATGAAATTACCGTTTTGCAACAACATAAAAGTTTGTTTATAAAACGATACAGCAATTCGATTAGTTTGTATATACAGTCTATACTTAGAAAATATATCCCGAAACAGGAAAATTTTGCGTTGGCTGATGGCATTTTGCTCGGTCATCGTGCAGATATTGATGTAGAATTATACAACGCGTTTGCGTACACAGGCATTCTGCATATTCTGTCTGTTTCCGGATTGCATGTTGGTATTATTTACGGCATGCTGGTATTTCTGCTGAGTTTCATCAAAGACAAAAACAAGAAAATCAAGATTGCAAAATTTGTATTTATACTTGGTTTTATCTGGCTGTTTACGTTTGTCACCGGATCTTCGGCAGCTTGTGTGCGCGCTGCTATTTTATTTTCGTTGTTGAATTACGGCAGCCTGAACAAAGAATATGTCAACAACCTGAATGTGCTGTGCGGTGCTGCTTTACTGCAAATATTAATCGACCCGAATAATGTGTTTGACATCGGATTTCAGTTGTCCTATCTTGCGATGTTAGGTTTATTTATTTTCTACAAACCGATTTATGCCTTGTATTATTCTTCCAACTGGCTGTTAGATAAAATCTGGAGTTTATGGTCGGCAAGCATCGCAGCACAACTATTTACCGTGCCGTTGAGCATTTACTATTTCGGAAATTTTCCGACGTATTTTTTACTGGCAAATATTTTTGCCATTCCATTGTCGGCTGTGATACTTTGGCTGAGTGTTGCACTGATTCCGTTTAGTTTTATACCATTTTTAGCAACAATTATCGGCTGGCTCAATTCACTGGTGATTTCGTTGTTTATCAAACTCACCTGGTTCTTTTCTAATTTACCATTGGGAAAATTATTCAATCTATACATTACAAAATGGCAACTGTTTATGT
Organism: Chitinophagales bacterium; assembly: GCA_044357355.1. Classification (GTDB taxonomy): domain Bacteria; phylum Bacteroidota; class Bacteroidia; order Chitinophagales; family JADIYW01; genus JADJSS01. The sequence goes on along the minus strand of JBIKPT010000110.1, from coordinate 6,974 downwards.
TATTAGTTGCAATTCTTTGTCTTACTTTATATGTCATCAAACGAAACGCAAAATTTGCGATTGCGTGTTTGAGTTTATTTTTAGTGACTATTTTTATTTCGTGTGCAAATAATTTACAGCAAGTAAAAAAGCAAGAGTTGATATTATACTCTGTTCCGAAGAATTTTGTGCTGGCAATAAATAAAAACGGTAAACAATCTATTTTTACAAAAGATACTTTACCTGAAAAAACGTTTTCCTTTTCCATTAAAAATTCACACCGCATTTTAGGAATTAATGAATACCAAACTTTTTTACTAAATGATACACTGAAAATGGCTGAAATGATAGTCGACAATGATATACTGATGATACAAAACAAAAGTTTCTATTTTTTGAATAAAGACAATACAAGAAAATCATTTGCCACACCTTTGCAAATTGATTACTTGGTGTTGAGCGACAATTGCTTTTTGAATATTGAAAGTGTGAAGGCGAATTACATATATAAACAACTGCTCATTTCCAGCGACAACGATAATTATCACTTAAAGATATTCAGAAAATTACTGACCGAAAATGACATGAAGTATGTGGATTTGAGTGAAAAGAGTTTGGTGATTGAGTTGTAACAAACTATACTTCATCAAGCACATCACCTATCACATTATACACCTTTTGCAATTGTTCTTTTGTAATTACAAAAGGTGGCAAAACATAAACCGTATTTCCAAGCGGTCGCAACAAAATACCACGCTCTATGAAATTTCCGTATAGAAAATCGCGTGAGTCATTAAAATAGCTAGGTGTTGAATTTTTTATACGCTCTTCTGGCACACTTATGGCAATATCCTGAAGCGAGTTATATTTCATGGCTGTTTTCACCTCAAATGCCACTATTGTACCCAATTGGCGCAGGTTTTCAATTTTTGGATTATGTGTCAAATTAGATGAAAATTCAGTTTGCCATTCTATCAAATTTTGAAGTCTGAAGTCTGAAGTCTGAAGTAACTCTAAACTCGCATTTGCCGCTGCGCAAACTATTGGATTTCCGGTATAAGAATGTCCGTGAAAAAAGGTCTTCATTTTATCATCACTCAAAAACGCATAATAGATTTTCTGCGTGCAGGTCGTGATACCTAAAGGCAAAAATCCACCGGTAATGCCTTTCGACAAGCAAAAAATATCCGGTTTGTGCTGTAAATAATCGCTTGCAAAGGTCTTTCCGGTTCTGCCAAAACCAGTCATCACTTCATCGGCAATACAAATCACCTGGTTTTGCTGTGCCGTTTCTATCAGTTTATCCAAATATTCGGCTTTGTACATCAGCATTCCTGCTGAACCCTGAATTAAAGGTTCAAAAATAAAAGCAGCTGCTTTATTGGATTGTATAATTTGCTGAAAATCAGCTAAAACTTGTTCAAAATTGTCATCTGTCGGCAAATCCAGAAACGATACGTCAAACATATAAGACTCAAACGGCTGGTTGAATACACCGCGCGCACCAACCGACATCGCACCAAAAGTATCGCCGTGATAGGCATTTTTGAATGCAATAATCGTCGTTTTCTCAATATACTGGTTGTGCCAGTACTGAATAGCCATTTTCAATGCCACTTCCACACAAGTTGAACCATTGTCTGAAAAAAAGACTTTTGACTGATTTTTTGGAAGCAATTGTATCAGTTTCTCTGCCAAATTTATAGCTGGTTCGTGTGTAAATCCGGCGAAAATGACGTGTTCCAAGGTATCGACCTGCTTTTTGATGGCTGCTGCAATCTGCGGATTGGCATGCCCAAAGAGATTGGTCCACCAACTGGAAACTGCATCGATGTAATCATTTCCATTTTCATCGTACAGCAAAGCGCCTTTTCCATGCGTAATGGCAATGTTGGGCTTTGCCGTTTGCTGCTGCGTAAACGGATGCCAGATCAGGTGATGGTCGCGCTCAGAAAGATTCATAGTCAATGGGTAAGTCGTTCGAAGATGGCGGATTGGGTAATTGCGGTAAAAAGGAAAGTAGTTTAGGACGAAGTTTAACTGCTTGTTGTGCGATAAATCCTTTTGACAAGATGTCAGCCTTTGGAATTTTTCCGAGCAAAGTGATACCTGTATAGTTCAGGATATAATTTTCTGATTCGATATTGGCGTCTCCGTTAAAAATAATTCCGGCAACAGGTATGTCTTGTTGCTTTAATGCTTCAATGGTCAACAAAGTATGATTTATACTACCTAAATAATTCATAGATACCACTATTACAGGCAATTGAATTAACTTAATTAAATCTTTAATTAAATATTTATCTGATAACGGAACAAATAAACCGCCAGCACCTTCAACTATCAAGTAATTATTATGATTAGGTATTTTAATGTATTGTAAATCAATGATTTTATTATCTAATTTAGCTGCTAAATGCGGTGAAACCGGCTCAGAGAAGACATATTCCTCAGGATGTATGGTTTGGTGGTGGATTGCATATTCTCTGATGAAATCAGAATCGGTAAAATCCAAATCACCGGACTGAATTGGCTTCCAGTAATCCGCTTTTAAGGCTTCCACCAATACAGCAGAGACCAGCGTTTTACCAATGCCTGTGCCTATACCTGTAACAAAAAAACCATTCATAAACAATACAACCTATTTATAATCAATTAATAAAGCAAACAACCTGTCTATTTCTGCAGGTTGGTTATAACTATGCAAAATAATCCTCAAACGTTCTTTTCCTTTCGGAACGGTCGGTGAAACTATTGCTCTTACATCTAAATTATGCTTTTGAAGGTAAATAGCCAAATCCTTGCATTGTTTATTTCCAGCAACGAGTATACCGAAAATCGGACCATCGCCACATACTTGAAACTTATCTTTTAGTACCTCAGCTCTTTTTATAAAGTATTTATTTAACTTAAATAAACTATATAACTGATTTATATTATTTTGTAAATAAAAATAGCTATGTTTCACGCGCAATAAATTGTGCGTTTCTAATGCAGTGCTGTATATAAAATTCTTAGAAAAGTTGATCAGGTATTCTTTCAACTTCAGGCTTCCAACAACCACAGCACCATGACTTCCAATGGCTTTTCCAAAGGTATATATCCTGGCGAGGCACTTATCCTCTATTCCGGCTGCATTACACAAGCCGCTACCTTTGCTGCCAAAAAGTCCGGTAGCGTGCGCTTCATCAATTACCAATTCCACCTTATATGTTGAAGCAAATTCTGCTAATTTCTTCAAATCAGCCTTATCACCTTCCATTGAAAAGAGAGATTCTGTAATAATAAAGCCCACTTCATGACTTTCAGTAGCTTTTAGAAGATGTTCAAGATCAGCATAGTCGTTATGTTTGTAAGAAATGAGTTTTGCACCACTTAATTTCATTCCCTGATAAATGGAAGCATGTACCAATTCATCGTAAAAAATGGCATCATTTGGACGAATTAGGGTAGAAATCAAGCCAACATTCGCATCAAAACCTGAATTAAAGAGTAAAGCTGCTTCTGCGTGATGTGTTTTTGCCAGTAAAGCTTCCACTTCTTCGAACAAAGCAGAATTGCCGTTCAGCAATCTGGAACCTGTTGCGCCAGATTTGTGAAATTGAAAATTTTTGTAGTCGAGTTCAACCTGCTGCCTTATAAATGCCGAACGCGACAAACCTAAATAATCATTTGAAGATAAGTCTATTAAATTATTGGTATTCTGTAATTTACGATAAAGATTATTTTCTTTTCGAAGTTCTAAATAGTCATTTATTCTATTTGTTACATTCATTAGGAGTTCACTAATTCAGCCGTATTTTCCTTTTTAAAAGCTTCACGTGGTTTTAATCCCAACAAATCAAACATGGCCATATCATCTGTAAAGCTTGGATTAGGTGTCGTTAACAACTTATCGCCAGCAAAAATAGAATTGGCACCAGCCATAAAGCATAAAGCTTGTTCAGCAACCGGCATATCTAATCTGCCTGCACTGAGGCGCACCATTGTTTTTGGCATGGTAATACGCACAGTAGCAATCATACGTACCATTTCAAATACGGAAACGCGTTTCATATCTTCCAGCGGTGTTCCTTCTACGGCAACCAATGCATTTACCGGCACGGATTCAGGATGTTCCGGCAAGGTAGAAAGTGTGTAGATCATTCCGATTCTCGCTTCATCACTTTCACCCATTCCAATAATACCACCGCTGCAGACGCTAATTCCGGCACTTCTTACATTTCCAATAGTATGCAATCTTTCCTGATAGGTACGCGTTGTGATAATTTTCTCGTAATGCTCTTCCGAAGTATCCAAATTATGGTTATAAGCGTATAAACCGGCTTCTTTTAACTTTTGCGCCTGATCTTCGGTAAGCATACCCATGGTACAGCAAACTTCCAACCCAATTTCATTCACACCTTTCACCATGTCAATAACACGATCAAAATCTTTATTGTCACGTACTTCGCGCCAGGCGGCACCCATACAAAAGCGCGTAGAACCACTGGCTTTAGCTTCGTTCGCTTTTTGCAACACTTCATCTACATTCATCAGTTTATGCGCTTTCAAACCTGTATTATAGCGCGCTGCCTGCGGACAGTATGCACAATCTTCCGTACAGCCACCCGTTTTAACGGATAACAATGTACACACTTGCACTTCACCAGTTTGATTATATTGACGATGAACCGTTGCGGCTTCATACATTAGTTCCAGTAATGGTTTATTGTAAATTTCCTGTATTTCTGTAAAAGTCCAGTTGTTTCTGATGCTCATTTTGATCCTTTTGATAAGTAAATAAACTAATTTTCTTGTTCTTTTTCTGATTTTCTATCCTTAAGTTTCTGTAAAGTCGGATTTTTCTTGAGATACTCCTTTCGCATTGCCTCCTCTTGAGCTCTAAAACCACCTAATTTCTCAATATCTTTCGGAGGCATAATACTTGCAGGTTTAACAAACGTGGTATCTAATGGTTTAATTATATTCAAATTTGAATCTACCATAGAAAGAAGTTTGGAAAATTCTTCAGGATGAGATTGAAAATAGTTGAAGGTTGAATAAAACAAAGCACTATCTGTTTTATGATGTTTTAAAATATCCGGATAAAATGACTGCTTCACCAAAGCCAACGAATCGGAGGAGACTTTTACCATTTTTTCATTTACATATGCTTCCATTAGCAAAATATCAGTTAAAATATTCACCATTTTTTTTTCGGAAAGTTGTTTTTTTTCATTTGCAAACTTATGTTTTTGCACACACGAAATAAATATTACAACGGTTAGTACGTATAAAATTAATTTTGAACTATATTTATGAAAAAAATCACGCATACGATGGCAAATATTTCTGCCTTACAAGATATAACAAAAATTGCTAAAGCCAAAAATGCTGTTTTAGTAGCTGTATCAAAAACTAAATCCGTTGAAGAAATAAAAGCGGTGTATGATGCTGGTCAAAATATATTTGGAGAAAACAAAGTACAGGAACTAGTTTTAAAATATGAATTATTACCCAAAGATATTCAATGGCATATGGTAGGTAATCTTCAAAGTAATAAAGTCAAATATATTGCACCTTTTATAACACTCATCCATTCTGTTGACAGCCTGAAACTTGCTATAGAAATAAACAAACAGGCGTTAAAGAACAACCGAATAATTGATATCTTATTAGAGATTCACATTGCTGCAGAAACAAACAAATCCGGATTTTCAGAAGAAGAGTTGATAGACCACTTAGACATAAAAGCTTTTGATGCATTAAAAAATATTCGCATTGTTGGATTAATGGCAATGGCAACCAATACTAAAAGTTTGGTTTTGATTAAAAATGAATTCAGTGGTATGAAATCCTTTTTTGATGAAATAAAATCTACCTATTTCAGTAATTTTTCTGAATTTAATGTGCTTTCTATGGGAATGAGTGGTGATTATACTATTGCGCTGGAAGAAGGATCCACCATGATTCGGGTTGGCTATGCTATTTTTGGCGAACGTGAGATTATAAAAAATCCGAATATTCCTATTTAAATTATTTAAAGATGGTATTTGCAATACTCATTGCTTCGATAAATGCTTCTTTATCCAATCCGTGTTCAATATTTCTTTTATCAAAATAAGCCAGCAAATTTTCTGTTGGCATGTTACCTGTTAGTTTGTCTGTTGCCATCGGACAACCTCCAAATCCCTTAATCGCACCGTCAAATCTTGTGCAACCTGCATTCCATGCAGATTCAATTTTTTCTTCCCAGGTGGTTGGTGTCGTATGAAAATGAGCACCAAATCCAATTTCAGGAAAATCTTCGGACAATACAGAAAACACATCTGTAATTACAGAAGGTGTTGCAATCCCGATAGTATCAGAGATTGAGAATTTAGTCACACCTATTTCCAATAATCGGTCTACCCAATGTTCAACCAATGCAGCATCATAAAAATCTCCATAAGGGTTACCAAATGCCATTGAAACGTAGCAGACAAAAGTTTGACCTGAACATTCACAGATATTCATAATTTCTTCTACGCGCATCAATGATTCTTCTATACTACAATTCGTATTTCTTTCCTGAAAAGTTTCAGAAATTGAAAATGGATAACCAATATAAGTAATTTCATCAAATTCACTGGCAGCTTCCGCACCTCTTCTGTTTCCGACAATTACCGATAATTTTGTTTCAGTATTATCTAATTTCAGGTGAGGTATAATCAGACTCGTATCAGCCATTTGTGGAATTGAAGCTGCAGAAACAAAACTGCCACAGTCCAATGTATGAAAACCTACTTTTAACAAAGCATTCAGGTATTCTATTTTCTTACTGGTTGGAATAAACTCTTTTAATCCCTGCATCGCATCACGCGGACATTCTATAATTTTTACACTTGGCATTGAATCGTGAAAATACTAAAAAGTTACAAAATAAAAAATCCCCGGTTAGTAACCGGGGATTTTTCTATTTTTTGCAGGTGATTACTGTCTTACCACTTTGTGGTAGTACACTTCCTCATCTA
>JBIKPT010000010.1:0-31639 GCA_044357355.1 Chitinophagales bacterium | reverse complement strand
CTCTATTTTATTCTTTTTTAAGAATGAAGGCAAACACCAGCGATACAAAAACACCAATGGCACTGTACAGCATTAACACCATTGCAAAAGCTCCTTTAGGCAATACCGCCGTTCCGGTAATTTTTGAAAAAATCGTATAAAATGAATTAACAAAAATAGCCAGCACCAAACTTGCCAGCCAACCTCCTAAAAAACCCTGCATAAATTTCAGTTTATCACCCTGAATTTTTTTAGAAAGATATTGAGTAAGCACAACCGTAAACAAAATGGAAGTTACTTGTAATATCATTGCCTGAAACCTGCCGTATGGCATTTTTTTCAAGTAAGCCAGTGTAAAAAAAGTGCCAAAAAAAATGGTCGACAACAATGCGGAAAAGAGAATTATCATAATACCGCTCATGACGCCTCTGGTACTGCCTTCCGGTGATGTTGTTTCGCTCATTAGTTATCTGTAAGTATGAAATTTTCCTTTAGAAAAAACTGCCTTTATTTTTCCTTTTAAAGGCTTGCCGATGTATGGTGTATTTTTAGATTTTGATTTTAAATTCTTTTCTGAGAAAGTATATTCTTCTTCAAAATTCAGAATGATGAAATCTGAATGGATCTTTTGATTAATTATTTTTCTCGAATTCGTAGATAATAATTCTATCAATCTTTCTTTAGAAATTACTTTTTCCAGTTCCTTATTCAACAAGCCAAAAGCCATTTCTAAACCAATGATGCCAAAATCTGCCACTTCAAACTCTACATTTTTTTCATCGATGTTTAAAGGAGTGTGTTGGGTTGAGATACAATCTACGGTCCCGTCTTTCAGACCTTCAATAAGAGCCTGCTGGTCGTCTTGTGTTCTCAGTGGCGGAAATACTTTGTAATTGGAATCGAAATTTTTTACATCACTTTCATCACTGATTAAATGATGTACAAATACCGAACAGGTAACATTTAATTGCTCTGCTTTAGCCTTTCTGATTAGCTCAATACTTTCTTTAGTAGAAATTCCGACGAAATGCAGTTTGCCGCCTGCGTATTTCAGCAATTCGATATCGCGCTGCACTACAGAATATTCCGACAAGTTCGTGATGCCTTTCATACCCATGCGCACCGAAATTTCGCTTTCGTTCACTTGTCCGTCTCCAACCAATGTTTTATCGAAAGGCATCGTGATGATTAATCCGTTGAACGGCTGCACATATTGCAAGGCACGCAACAACACACCGCTGTCTTTGATACCATGTGGCACATCGGAAAAAGCAATGGCTCCTGCATAATGCATATCCAGCATTTCCGTCGGTGTTTTGCCATCAAAATTTTCCGTTACAGCACCAATTGGCAAAATAGTAATCGGTGTATTTTTTGCTTTATTGAGAATATATTCTACTTGCGCTTTTGTTTGGGTAATCGGATGATTATCTGCTGTTGCGCAAATAGTAGTGAAACCACCTGCAATCGCTGCATTGGCTACAGAAGTAATATCTTCGCGGTATTCAAAACCCGGATCATTGATATTGACATATAAATCACAGAAACCAGGTGCAAGAAAAGAACCGGAAAAGTCTATTATTTCAAGGGCTGCATCTTCAACTGCTGCACCAATTTTGGTAATCTTTCCGTTTTCTATTAAAACATTTACTTTTTTTCCGTTATGTTCGGAAGTCTTGTCTAAGACAGTGATATTTTTAAGCAGATAGCTGGTCATTTCCAAAATCGTATTAGCAATACTTCAATCAACAGGAATAACAGCGACAAAATTACGCAAAGTTTCCATAATAAAATGCCATCTTTTATTTGTTTTACTTCTGCGGCTAAATTGGCGCGTGTATTATCGAGTACTAAATGGTTTTTCTGACTGAAAATCTTCTTTAATTCATCCTTTTCTGTAAATTTCAAAGTAGATTCGGTGCGATCGAAATTAAATGCGGCCACACCAAGGTTTTTATTGTTGGCATTAATCGTATAATGTCCGTCAGAAGACAGTGTCGTATTTACACGAAGTAACACGGTGTTGCCAACAGATCGGTTTTCCGGAATAAACTCGTTTTTTCCGTTTGATAATTTATAAACACTTTCACTTCCGATAGCCATCGGGACGTTTTCATTTTTCAGTTCCAGCAAATTGTCTTTTCCAATTGTAAAATAAAGCGACTGATTATTTTTCTTGTATACTGCTGTGTTGTACACCATCGGCGCAAAAATAGCTTTCGCTTGCAAATCAGAGAAAACGCTGTTGAGCGGCACTGCCTGCAAATAAATATATCCTTTGCCGACATCAAATTTAGAAACCAATGGTGAACCTGTGTTGGTGGATAATAACTCACGTTCATTATTGTTGCTACCTGATAAAATGGGATAATATTTTGCAATCTTAGGTGTTTCCATGTTTTTCGGCAACTGATTAAAGACGCCTTTAAAAATATCTTCGTTCAGATTTATTTTAGTGACTTCGCCTGATTTTACGATGGCTTCGCCAAAAGTTCCGGCATTATTATTAGCCAGAAACGAATTATAACTGGCAATGTTTGCATTCGTTCCGGGAATAACATACATATTGCCGCCATTGTCCATGTATTCTTTTAAAGAAGCGGCTAAGCCTGAACTGATTTCCTGCAACTGATTTAAAATAATCAGTGAATAATTTCTAAACGAAGAATAGTCGATTTGACCTTTATTGGTTTTGTCAAAAATAAAATGATTGTCATTTGAAAATATGGAAGCGATGTTATTCGGTGTTTCAGCATCTTCTATTGACAGCACTTTTTCCTGTGTATTGACATTAAACGCGAAGTAGAATTTATCATCGAAGGTAATCGGATAATCGTTGAATGAAATTTCACCGCGCTGCCAGCCTGCCTGTGTCACGGTAAAATTGAATGAATCTATCAGGCTGCTTTCTGCAGGAATGGTTATATCATCAATGGCTTTTACTGCGTCATTAATTTTTACTGAAATCCTGATTTTATCAGCTTGTGTGGTACCTGCATTTCGCAAGCGGACAATCAGTTTATTCGTCGAATTGATGGTAAACACCGGCTGATCAAACCAACAGGAATCGACAAATAAGTTTTTTTCCGGATTGCCTTGTATCGGTAAAAAATGAGCAATAAAGCTGGTATCTGCACTTTGTGTCAGCATATTTTTCTGAAAATCGGAAATAAAAAATCCCAGTTTATTTTTAGCGCCGAGTGTTTGAAAGAGAGCCGCTTGTTTTTTAGCAATTTCATTGACTGTTTTGATATTCGGCGATAATTCCAGCTTATCTACCGCATCTAAAAAATCCTGTTTTTGCATCCAGCGTTGATGCGTTCCTTCAAGGTCATTGGTGAGCAAGGCAAATTTATCACCGGTGGTAAACGCATTGGCGAGTTCTTTTGCTTTGGTTTTTGCAATCGACAAAGCTGCTTCGCCGCCGCTCTTCAATCCCATGGAATAAGAATTATCGACATACACACAAACCGCAGAAGTTCCCTGATTTAGTTTATTCTTATTGTTGCCGATAAAAGGCTGCACGAATGCTAAAATTAAAAAGAACAACGCAAGCAATCTCAAAGCCAGAATCAATCTTTTTTTCAGTTTTTCGATGGTTGATTTTTCTTCCTGCACCTGTTTCAGAAAACGGATATCCGAGAAATAGACCTTCTTGAATTTTCGGAAATAGAATAGATGAATGATAACAGGAATTGCAAGTGCAAACAGTGCGAGTAAAAACCAGGGAAATACGAATTGCATCTTATGGTAAAGATAGGAATTTGTTGTAAGTTATAGGATATTAGTTAACAGTTTTTAAGGGTTTATAATTTATTAAAAACTCGATGCTAATATAATCTGATACACCTTAAATTGATTTTCTTCAATTTTAAATACAACAATCCAGTTATCTATTGCCACACAACTGAATCCTGCAGCAGCATAAATTTTATGCCGACACAAAGCGTACTTTGTTGGTCGTGCATATTTTTAACTTTGTTGTGAAAATTAATTACCCATTTTTCTCCAGAGCCAAATGTGTTAATACTATCTAAGTAATCCGCTACTTTATAAAGTAAGTTATTGGCCAATACACTATAGTTTACCGGCAGCAACTTTGTTTTTTTTTAATTTTTTAATGATATTTTTAACAGCCGAATCGCCATCAACAAACGTATCGTTTTCATGTTCTTTAATGAGCAAAGAGATTTCTTCATTGGTAAATTTTCTACCAATACCGAAAGCCAAATCATGTGCAGTAAGTTTGCGAACAGGTTCTTTTGTATTTGTTTTAGCAGTTGCCATATACAAATATAAAAAATAATAATAGGAATTGCAAAAAAAGATTTCCCTTGTAATTCTGTTTAAAAATCTACTTCTCCGGACGCATTTGCGGAAAGAACAGCACTTCCTGGATAGATGCCTGATTGCTCAGCAACATCGCCAGGCGGTCGATACCGAAGCCGATACCGGATGTTGGCGGCATGCCGTATTCCAGTGCCCGCAGGAAATCCTGATCGATGAACATCGCCTCATCGTCGCCGCGCTCCTGTAGTTTAGACTGATCCTCAAAACGCTCGCGTTGATCTATCGGATCATTTAATTCCGTATAGGCATTGGCAATTTCCTTGCCGTTAATCATCAACTCAAAACGCTCCACCAAACCGGCTTTGCTACGGTGTTTTTTTGTGAGCGGCGACATTTCCACAGGATAATCTATAATGAAAGTAGGCTGTATATAGTTGTGTTCACAGCGCGCACCGAAGATTTCGTCTATCAGCTTGCCTTTGCCCATGGTTGGGTTGGTTTCTATATGCAGTTGTTTGCAAACATCACGCAAACCAGCTTCATCCATTTCAGAAACGTCGAAACCGGTGTAGGTCTTGATGGCATCGTAAATGGAAATACGCTTGTAAGGTGCTTTGAAGTTAATCATGTTCTCGCCCACTTCTACAGATGTGGTTCCATTGGTATCCAGACAAGCTTTCTCCAGTAACTGCTCTGTGGTTTCCATCATCCAGAAATAATCTTTGTACGCCACATAAAATTCCAGTACCGTAAATTCAGGATTGTGGGTTCTGTCCATCCCTTCATTTCTGAAGTTTCTGGAGAACTCATATACCCAGTCAAAACCACCTACAATCAATCTTTTCAGATACAATTCATTCGCTATACGCAGGTACAATGGAATATCCAGTGCATTGTGATGCGTGATGAAGGGTTTTGCCGCAGCGCCACCAGGAATACTTTGCAATACCGGTGTATCCACTTCCAGTGCTCCTTTCTCATTTAAAAAATCACGGATGGAATTCATCATTTTAGTACGTTTTACGAACGTTTCACGCACTTTTGAGTTTACGACGAGGTCCACATAACGCTGTCTGTATCTCATTTCCGGATCGGAAAAGGCATCAAACACGTTGCCTTCCTCATCTGTTTTTACTACCGGCAATGGTCGCAACGATTTTGCCAATAACACAAACTCCTTTGCATGAATGGATATTTCGCCCATTTTCGTAATAAATACATATCCCTTTATCCCAATAAAATCGCCTAAGTCCAACAACTTGGAAAATAGCACATCATACATAGATTTATCTTCACCTAGACAAATATCATCACGACGAACATAAATTTGAATACGGCCTTCGCTGTCCTGTACTTCTGCAAAAGAAGCTTTTCCGGCAGGACGTGTGGCCATCAGTCGGCCTGCAATACAAACTTCCTGATAGTTTAAACGATTCTTAGTGCCGTCTTCCAGCACTTCTTCTTTATAATTTTCTTTGATTTCTTTAGACGTTACATTTACCGGATACAATGGAGCCGGATAGGGATCCACGCCCATTGCTTTTATTTTTTCGAGTTTTTCCCGTCGTACTTGTTCCTGTTCAGAAAGTTGCATAATTATAAAATTGAAGTGCAAAAATAAGTTTTTTAGTCGACAGTCTACATTTTGCGTCCGATAGATTTACAACATCTTAATAATCAACGATAGCTTTACACACATTTAGGTTAGATGTTGCAAGGAAGCAGCAGTTAATGCATTAAAATCCACTAAAAAAGTTTGAATACCTAATTTCTTTGGTTCTATTAGATTTTCGTTTTTATCATCAAGAAATAAACTTTCCGAAGCTGTAATTCCCTGTTGTTGAAGTACGAATTCATAAATCTCTTTATGTGGTTTTCGCAAGCCGATTTCCTGCGAGTAATAACAGGCATGAAAATTTTCCTGCAAAACATCTTCACCAAATTCTGCCACCATATTGTTCCGGATAAAATCCATGTGGATATGATTGGTGTTGCTTAATAAAATCAGTTTGTATTTTTTAGATAATTGTTTTAATACTTCCACTCGGTGTTTTGGAATATCTTTCAGTATTCCGTTCCAATGATGAACGACTTCATCTTCAGTGATGTTTTTATTTACAGCAATCTCTTTCAACTGCTGTATAAAATCCTGCACACTCACATTGCCAGTTTCAAACTGCTGGAAGTATTGTTGCAGCTGGAGCGATTGAAGTCTTTCCGGTTGAAAATTCGGCATCAAATCTTGTTCCAGCCATTCCTGTTCTGTTTTCAGGTTAATGATCACACCGCCAAGGTCGAAGATGAGTGTTTGAATATTTTGCATTGGCTAAAAATAAAAAAACTCCATCATATTTAGATGGAGTTTGTGGTCCCGCATGGGCTCGAACCATGGACCCCCTGATTATGAGTCAGGTGCTCTAACCAGCTGAGCTACAAGACCTATGAATCAATGATTCATTTCCGATAATTATCGGAAGGAGTGTAAATGTACGTTTTTACCTTGAATTTCAAAAATGAAATTTAGTTTACTAAAATTCATAAATAGCAGCCAGTACCGTTTCACCAACTGCCTGCAAGGTCAATTTATCGATTATATCCATATCATCTTCGTGTGTATGCCAGTGTGTGGCAAATCCTGTTTTTGTCGTATATGTTCGGTTGATGATATCTATCGTCGGAATTTTAGTCAGCTGATTGATGTAGTAATGGTCATCTATAATCTGACTAGTCAATTCTTTCTGAAAGAAATTACTGTATCCTAACTGTGCGGCTATGTTCCACACACGTTTCATGAAATCCGATGCATACTGCATGGAAATACCTTCATACGTAAAAGTGGCACCTTTAGCGCCTACCATATCCAATAAAATTCCGTTTTCTGCCGTGTAATTGGGCACATGCGGATTTTTACACCAATACTGTGTCCCTAAACAGTAAAAATCACCTTGTTTCTGGTCTAGTTCATACTCCGGCTGACCGTAGTCCTCCACATCAAGAAAAATTAAATCTATACCTATTAGAGGATTCTTTTTCTGTAATTGTCTGGCTAGTTCCAATAAAACTGCCGAGCCGCTGGCTCCGTCATCTGCAGCCAAAATTGGTTTTGCCACCGCACTGTCATCACGGTCGGCAAACGGTCGGGCATCCCAGTGTGTGCAAATCATCAGCCTGCGTTTTACTTCCGGATTATAAGAAGCAATTACATTAATACAGGGAACAGATTTCCCGGTATAAACAACAACATTGGTTCGCTGCATTATTACACTTGCACCATAACTCTTTAATTTCTGTTCAAAATAGGCTGCACATTTCTGTTGTGCCGATGTGCCAGGAACACGTGCACCGAAAGCAAGTTGCTGTTCAATAAATGTGTAGGCGGAATCTGAAGAAAATTCCGGTTTACATATAGTTGCAGTCGTTGTTGTTTCCGTTGCAGTATCTTCTTTTTTGGTTTTACAAGATGATGAGATTAGGATTAGAAGTAAACCTACGATGAGTATTTTATAAACAGATTGCTTCGTTCCTCGCAATGACGCAAGAAAAAACCATTGACTATTGACCAATGACCATTGACTAATTAATCTCATAGGTAGTTCCTTCTTTACTGTCTTTAATTTCTATGCCTGCAAATTTCAGCGCATCTCTGATTTTATCTGAAGTTGCCCAATCTTTATTTTCACGAGATTGTTTACGAATATCTATTACTAACTGCATCACTTTATCTAAAGCAACATTATTTCCTTCGCTTGCTTCATCCGTTAAACCTAACACATCAAACAAATATCCTTTATAGGTAGCTTGTAAAAGCTTGAACGCAGCTTTTGAAATGTTACCCACTTTCTTAGCGTCATTATAATAAATATTAATTTGCGTAGCGATTTCGTGCAATACAGCCACCAGTTTCGGTGCATTAAAATCATCGTCCATCACTTCCTTGCAACTATTACACAAATCGGTTATCAGCTTATCTTGCAGTTCATCGGGTTGTGTTACATCAAACTTCAATTCAGACAAATATTTAGCAGCATTCATCAATTTGCGAAAGCCTTTTTCAGCATCCTGCAACCCTTTAATCGTGATATCCAATTCTGAAGAATAATGTGATTGCATGAATAAAAAGCGAACCGTCATCGCAGAATATGGTTTGTCTAACAACGGATGTTCGCCTGTTATAAATTGCATCGGCAATATAGAATTACCTAATGATTTGCTCATTTTCTGTCCGTTGAAATTCAACATGTTGGTATGCATCCAATAGCGTAACGGCTCGCTGCCGCAGGCACCTACATTTTGTGCAATCTCACACTCGTGATGCGGGAATTTTAAATCCATACCACCAGCGTGGATATCGAATTGTTTGCCTAAATATTTGGTACTCATCACCGAACACTCTAAATGCCAGCCTGGAAAACCGCTGCCCCAGGGTGAATTCCACTGCATAATATGTTCCGGTGAAGCCTTTTTCCATAAAGCAAAATCAATAGAATTGCGCTTTTCATCTTGTCCGTCTAAATCACGGTAACCTGCAATGAGTTCGTCAATGTTTCTGCCGGAAAGTTTCCCGTAATTATTGCCTTTTGCATTATAGGCATTCACATCAAAATATACACTCCCATTAGATTCGTAAGCAACGCCATTGTCGATTAATTTTTGCGTCATTTCTATTTGCTCTACAATATGACCTGTTGCCGTTGGCTCAATTGTTGGTGGCAGCAAATTAAATAAACGACACACTTCGTGAAAACCAACGGTATATTTTTGCACGATTTCCATCGGCTCTAATTGTTCTAATCTTGCCTGGTCTTCCATACGGTTTTTGCCTTCGCCGGCATCATTCGTTAAATGACCGGCATCTGTGATATTTCGTACATAACGAACTTTATAACCTATAAATTTCAGGTAACGATACACCAAATCAAAAGAAATGAAAGTACGCGTATTGCCCAAATGCACATCAGAATAAACAGTTGGACCACAGCAGTACAAACCAACGTGCGGTGGATTTATTGCTTCAAATTTTTCTTTCTGCCGTGTAAGTGTGTTTTGAATATGAAGTTCTGACATGTGGCAAAGATAGGAATTAGATATAAGAGATGAGATTTGAGAGATGAGATTTTTTGTCTGGACCACAGATTATACAGATTAAAATATTTTTTGGAATTTCATCGAAGATGAACTCTGTTTTTCTATCAATAACTTGTTAGCGAAGAATAAGCTATGTTTCTATGTGTTAAAAACAAGTCTGCAATTAGTCTTTCTTCCTAGGGCAAGATTTGCAGCGTTTGCCGTGTTTGTGTTTTTTGCAGCATTTTTTCTTAAAAACGCATTCCACCATACACGGTTTTTGGATGTCCATTTCGGAACAAACCTGATTTTGTAAAAGTGGCAACTTAAGCATTCTCAAAAATACAAAACAAATTTAGATTCATTCTAAATAGATTTTTAAATTCGGGCGAATACCTAAAAAATACCTAATTCTTATTAGTGTTGAGATTATTTCACACGTTTAGGGTTATCCTTGGCAAAAGCTTCCCAACCTGTGTATTTTTTGCCACCTGTTGGCACACCACGCAACGAAAAATGATGACAAACGGCCACTGCCAAACCATCTGTTGCGTCTAATTGTTTGGGTAACACATCGGTTTTCAGAATATGACCAAGCATAGCAGCCACCTGTTCTTTGGCAGCATTTCCGTTTCCGGTAACGCTTTGTTTTACTTTCTTAGGTGAATATTCCTGAATTGGAATTTGTTGCGAAAGTGCTGCCGCAATTGCCATACCTTGCGCGCGTCCGAGTTTCAGCATTGATTGTACATTTTTACCAAAAAACGGCGCTTCGATAGCTAAAACGTGAGGTTTGTAAGCCAACACGATTTCCAAAATCCTATCGTAAATACATTGTAATCGGTCGTAATGGTCGTCAAATTTTTCGGTATGAATACTGCCTATAGCAATTAACTCCATCGTATTTCCATCCGATAAAATAATACCGTAGCCGGTTACCTGTGTGCCCGGATCGACGCCTAAAATTATCTGCTTCGGATTTGGTTTCTTCATTGTAGCCACGTGATAAAAATAGTAGTTAGTGCTTAGTATTTAGTATTTAGAGGCAATTTATTTGTACAAAAAAGAAACTATCTTTGAAATTCGCTGAACATGAAACAATTTTTTCAAAATAAACTACTCAACACACTCATCAAGGTACTGATGTTTGGCGGATTACTGTTTGTTTTGTACCGGCAGTTGTTCTCTAATGAGAAGATGGATATTGCCTACCAACATTTTTTACTCAATTTTGACGGAAATTTTCTGCTGTTGAGTTTTGTAATTCTGTTGATGGTGGCCAACTGGTCTATTGAAAGCATAAAATGGAAATTATTAATTGACAAGCTACATCCAATTTCCTGGCTGGAAGCGATAGAAGGCATCTTGTTTGGTGTCACATTTTCGCTGTTCACACCCAGCCGAATCGGTGAATTTGGCGGCCGTGTATTTGCCTTAAATACAGACAGAAAAGAAGCGATTGTATCCACGATTATTGGCAGTCTGGCGCAAATTGTGGTCAACCTGTCGCTTGGTGCGCTCGGACTTTTGATCTATTCAATTTGGTATGAAAAAATGGACACTTACTTTCTTTTTGCTTTTATCTTCATCTATGTGTTGATGGTGGCAGCTATCCATTTTTGTTTTTATAATTTAGATGCGGTCAGCACCAAATTTTCAAATTTCAGCATCTTTAAAAGGATATATAAATATATACATATCATAGACTTATACAGCAATAAAGATTTTCTGAAACTCGAAATCCTATCCATCATCAGATACGGTATATATTGTCTGCAATTTGTATTGCTGTTGTATTTTTTCGGATTTCAAGTATCCTTTAGTACGGCAATGATACTGGTTGCCGCAATCTTTTTTGTACAAACCATTAATCCAATTAACATTGCACTGATAGATTTTGGATTTCGGGGAAATGTGGCTGCCTATTTTCTAGCTGGTTTTACAGCCAATCCTATTGCAATAATTGCCACAACCATCACCTTATGGTTTATTAATTTGATTATTCCGGCTATAATCGGAGGAATTTCTGCGCTCAGATTCAGGTTTTTTAGTGAGGAATAATGTAATATTTTGTATCTTTCGACTGTAAATCAATCTAATGTCTGATACACATCAATTACTTGACAGCGACCTGTCTAACCAAAACTTATCCTCAGAAACCTACATTGCCGATGGCATCGAAGGGCATCCAAAACAATTGGCGCTTTTGTTTTTCACAGAAATGTGGGAACGATTTTCTTTTTATGGTATGCGGGCTTTATTGGTTTTGTTTATGGTGCATCAGTTAAAATATGCGGATGCCAAGGCTAATTTGATTTATGGAACATACACTGCTTTGGTTTATCTGATGCCTTTATTTGGAGGTATTGCTGCGGATAAAATCTTAGGCTATCGACGTGCGATAGTTTTAGGTGGAATTTTAATGGCTGCCGGACATTTAATTTTAGCTATCCCAACAGAATGGTCCTTTTTTGCGGGAATGGCATTTTTAATATCTGGAAACGGGTTTTTTAAACCCAATATCTCAACAATGGTTGGAAAATTATACCGTCCGGGAGACGCCAGACGAGATGGTGCATTCTCTATATTTTATATGGGTGTTAATTTGGGCGCAGCTATTGGCGGCTTGATTTGTGGTTATATCGGCCAGAAAATAAACTGGCATTATGGCTTTGGTCTTGCCGGTATTTTTATGATTTTAGGATTAATTACGTTCATGTTCGGTCAAAAATCATTGGGAGAAATCGGATTAGTGCCTAAGGAAACTAGTGGTAAGCCAGTCGGAAGTCAAAAACAATTGATGATTTTAATTGGCTCATTGGTTATCATTCCGCTATTCATCTTTTTATTTAACAATTATACGTTGATGGGAAAAATTATGTTTCCTATATGCATCATAGCAACTGTTGCCATGGTTATCATTGCTTTCCAACAAGATAAGATAGCACGAGACAAAATGTTAACCGCTATTGTTTTGGTGGCTTTTTCCGTTTTATTCTGGGCTTTTTACGAACAAGGTGGCGGATCGCTTAATTTATATACAGAAAGAAATGTAAATACTTTTGGAATGCCGGCAGCTGCCATCAACAATTTCATAAATCCATTTTATATTATCCTGTTGAGTTTTCCATTTGCATGGATGTGGTTATCCTTATCAAAAAAAGATAAAGAACCATCTACACCTATGAAATTCAGCTTATCGTTCTTTCAGTTGGGATTGGGATTTTTCTTATTTGTAGTTGGAGCAAAATTAGCACTTAACGGACAAGTTAGCTTCTTTTGGTATGCATTGGGTTACCTGTTACTAACTACCGGAGAATTATGCATTTCTCCTATTGGTTTATCAATGATAACCAAACTCTCGCCGCCAAAATTCACAGGTATGATGATGGGTTTCTGGTTTTTGGCATCTGCATTAGGTCAACATTTGGCAGGTGTAATTGGCACTTTAATGGCCATTCCATCAGAAGGCGGTGCAACCACAGTGTCTTCAGTTGAATCATTAAGCATATACAGCGGTGTGTTTATGAAAATATTTTACGTATCAATTGGTGGAGGAATCATTTTATTATTACTCGTTCCAATATTAAAACGCTGGATGCACGCAGAAGTCAAACAAGGAAACTAAATTGAACATTATTTCGTTATTCATTATACATGCAGATAAAAGGTAAAATATTAACTATTGCAGGAATCATACTGATTTTTGGATATTTTATTATGGAATCTTTTGAGAGACCATATGACTCAACACAAGTTGTGATGATTGGAAATGATACACTTGGTAGAGATTGGGGTGCTTTAGCTGAACAGATAGCCACCGAAAAAATGCTTCAACAAGCTCAAATGAATGAGGAGATGAACCAAACCGGCGCTGCAGGCATAAATGGAAAAAATGCTGCACCACCTAACACATTGCTTTCTCCGAATGAGGATCCTTATAATAATGCGAAATTAAATCAGGATAATTATTATTCCATAGAATCACCAGATGGTAGAGAAATTATAACCGGATACAGCAGGCCTGAAGAACAAGTAGCAGATGATGAGGACAGGTATAAATCACGACACCAGCAAGATCTGGAAGAACCTCAAATGATCTACAGAGAATAAAATTATTTTTTTCTGCAATTTAACCTTATTTTGAATGAATGGAAATGCAGCTTTTTTAAACCTTCAGCTCACATTTCCGCGAGTTCAGCTTGCTAAACAACAAACAGACAATAACTTAAGGCTCTTACTCCGGCAAAATGGGGTTAACTATCCTCCAAAATCCATTTATTTACGTGCTTTTAAACAAGAACAGTTACTTGAAATATGGGCTTCTGATGCTGTTCAATTTAAATTTATAAAATCATATACTTTCACTGCTTTTTCTGGCAAAATTGGACCAAAAATTCGTGAAGGTGATTTACAAATTCCCGAAGGCTTATATATTATTGATACTTTCAATCCGAATTCAAAATTTCATCTGTCTTTTAGAATTAATTATCCTAATACTATGGACTCCGTTCGCAATAAAAATGAACAAAATCCGGGTAGCGACATCTATATTCATGGTGGTAATCAGACGACCGGTTGCATACCTATCGGCGATGAAAACATTGCCGAATTATACTGGCTTTGCGCTCAATCTTACGTAATTAATCAAAACATACCAATTCATATTTTTCCATGCAAAATGGAAGAAAAAAACCTCCATACTATTTATACCACTTTTCCAGAACACATTGATTTCTGGAATACAATGAAATTAACTTATCACTATTTTCAATCGCATAAAATGCTAAATGATCTGACTCATATCGATGTCAATAAAAACAAATAGCCAACAAAGCTGAGTTAACTTTCAATTATTTGTCAGCTTATTAATAGTCAACTGTAAACTATTCAATATCTTTGCACTTCAATTTTAATACAATAAAATGGAATTAATCAATGGTCAGTATGAAATCGGTGGCATATCGGTTTTAGAACTTTGTAAAGAATACGGCACACCATTATATGTTTACGATGCAGCCGTAATTGAACGACAATACAACAGACTTAAAAATGCATTTGGCACTACTAAAATAGATATTCATTATGCCTGCAAGGCATTGAATAATATCAATATTTTAAAGTTTATAAAAAATTTAGGCGGAAGCCTAGACACAGTTTCCATTCAGGAAGTGCAATTAGGGTTAAAAGCATGCTTTGAGCCAAAAGATATAATGTACACGCCAAACTGCGTAAATATTGATGAGATAAATCGTGCGGTGGAATTTGGAGTTAACATCAATATCGATAACCTCTCTATCTTAGAACAATTCGGTAATTTGTATAAAGATAACTATCCGGTATGCGTGCGTATCAATCCGCATATTATGGCTGGCGGAAACCAAAAAATATCGACTGGTCATATCGACTCTAAATTTGGCATATCGATTTATCAGTTGCGCCATTTAGAACGCGTAGTAAAATCAACCGGTTTAAAAATTATTGGCTTGCACATGCACACCGGTTCTGATATTTTAGATGCTGATGTGTTTTTGCGTGGTGCCGATATTTTATTTGAAGCAGCCAATAGCTTTAAAGAATTAGAATACCTGGATTTTGGCAGTGGTTTTAAAGTAAAATATCACGAAAACGACAACACGACGAACATCGAGGATTTAGGTGCAAAAATCAGTGAACGTTTTCAAGAGTTTTGCAAAAATTACGGCAGAGAATTAACGCTTGTGTTTGAGCCAGGAAAATATCTGGTGAGCGAAAGCGGATTCCTTTTTGTACGAACAAACGTTATCAAACAAACCACTGCTACCGTTTTTGCAGGTGTGGATTCCGGACAAAATCACCTGATTCGTCCGATGATGTACGATGCTTACCACCACATCACCAATGTTTCTAATCCGACTGGCATTGAGCGAATTTATACCGTTGTTGGCTATATCTGCGAAACCGATACGTTTGGCTGGGACCGAAAACTGAACGAAGTACGTGAAGGTGATGTATTGGTGTTGCACAATACCGGTGCTTACGGATATTCCATGTCTTCTAACTATAATTCCCGTTACCGACCAGCTGAAGTCTTGATTCACAATGGAAAAGCAAAACTCATTCGCAGAAGAGAAAATCTGGACGACTTACTGTCAACACAGGTAGAAATAGACTTCTAACTATAATCAAAGCATTCATGATTTTTTGAGCTTAGTAGACTCCTTGTAAAAATTATTTAACGATATTTTATACTCTACAAAACCGATATACTATTAGAAATTAAATATTTTAGTTGTATCTTCGTTGTTCGATGTCTGAAAAAGCCACTAATATTCATCCAACATTTCATCATCTGTTACAACGCAGTGATAAAGAACATTTATTACAACAAAAAGCAATTTGTATCTGGATGACTGGCTTGTCCGGTTCAGGAAAATCTACCATTGCGCAAGGATTGGAAAAAAAACTGCATGAAAATGGCATATTAACAACGGTTTTAGATGGCGATAATGTACGTTCCGGCATCAATAAAAATCTGGGATTTTCCGAAGATGACAGAATTGAAAATATTCGACGTATTGCGGAAATCAATAAACTATTTTTACAAAGTGGAATTGTAACCATTAATAGTTTTGTAAGTCCAACAAAAGATATTCGCGATTTGGCAAAAGACATTATCGGCGAACAAGATTTTTGCGAAGTGTACGTAAATGCGAGTTTTGATGAATGTGCCAAACGCGATGTAAAAGGTCTGTATAAAAAAGCTATTGCAGGCGAAATCAAAAATTTTACCGGATTAGATGCACCTTTTGAAGCACCAACAAGTGCTGCACTGGAAATTAAAACGGCAGAACAAACTATTCAAGAGAGTATTGAATTGATTTATAATTTCTTTATAAAAAAAATTAAATCGTAGTATAAATTACTATTGACTATTGTCTAATTACTAATGACTAATACATGATCGACTATCACTTAAATCACCTCAAAGAACTCGAAGCAGAATCAATATATGTATTGCGCGAAGTAGCTGCACAATTCGAAAATCCATGTCTTTTATTTTCTGGCGGAAAAGATTCTATTGTTGTTTTACACTTAGCATTAAAAGCATTCTATCCGGCAAGTGTGCCTTTTACTTTATTACATGTAGATACTGGTCACAATTTCCAGGAAGCCTTAGACTACAGAGATAATTTAGTAAAAAAACACGGACTTCGTTTATTGGTTGCTTCTGTTCAAGATGCAATTGACAAAGGAATAGTGCGAGAAGAAAAAGGATACAATGCATCGCGAAATGCATTGCAAACAGTGCCATTATTAGAAGCTATAGAAAAAAATAAATTTGATTGTGCAATGGGTGGCGCGCGTCGTGATGAAGAAAAAGCAAGAGCCAAAGAACGTTTCTTTTCACATCGTGATGAGTTCGGCCAATGGGATCCGAAAAATCAACGTCCTGAATTATGGAATATTTTTAATGGAAGAAAACATGTTGGCGAACATTTCCGTGTGTTTCCAATTTCTAACTGGACAGAAATGGATGTTTGGCAATATATTTATCAGGAACAAATTGAGATGCCAAGCCTTTATTTTTCTCATAAAAGAAAAGTTTTTGAGCGTGATGGCGTTTGGTACGCTCAATCGGAATTTATACAAAACAAACCGGATGAAGTTATCGAAGAACGCGTGGTTCGCTTCAGAACGGTGGGTGATATTACTTGTACCGGTGCGGTGTTTTCAGAAGCAGCTAGCTTAGAAGATATTATACAAGAAGTTGCAGCATCACGCACCACAGAACGCGGCACACGCGCCGACGACAAACGCAGCGAAGCAGCCATGGAAGACAGAAAGAAGGCCGGATATTTTTAATCAATGTAACAATTAAACAATTAAATAATTTACCAATGCAAAATTGTTCTGTAATGTTACATCGGTAAATTTTCACGTTCTTTAAATTAATTCATGACAACAACAACAACAGAAATAGACAATTTTGATTCGAAAGCATATTTAGATATGGAGCTTTTGCGCTTTTCCACCGCAGGAAGTGTAGATGATGGAAAATCTACTTTAATCGGACGATTACTGTACGATAGTAAATCTATTTTTCAGGATCAGATGGACGCTATAGAAGCAGCTTCCGCAAAACGTGGTGAAGAATATGTAAACTTAGCTTTGCTAACTGATGGCTTACGTGCAGAACGTGAGCAAGGCATCACGATTGATGTTGCCTACAGATATTTTTCTACACCTAAAAGAAAATTCATTATAGCAGATACGCCAGGTCATATTCAGTACACACGAAATATGGTGACAGGTGCATCAACAGCCAATTTGGCTATTATATTAGTGGATGCGCGCAAAGGAATTATTGAGCAAACGTATCGCCATTCTTACATCGCGTCGTTGTTGCAAATTCCGCATATCATTGTTTGTATCAACAAAATGGACTTGGTGGATTGGGACGAAAAAACCTTCAACAGAATTGTGAATGACTACAAGGCTTTTGCCTCTAAACTGGATATCAAAGACGTTCATTTTCTACCGATTTCTGCACTGGCAGGCGACAATGTGGTAAACCGTTCCGAAAATATGGACTGGTATCAGGGACCAACTTTGATGTATCTGTTGGAAACCATTCATATTGGTTCTGACCTGAATCATATCGACGCGCGTTTTCCGGTGCAGTATGTGATTCGTCCGATGAAAAATGAGTATCATGATTTCCGTGGCTATGCAGGAAGAATTGCAGGCGGTGTGTTCCGTGTGGGCGACAAAGTGAAAGCTTTACCGAGCGGATTTTCTTCCAAAATAAAATCTATCGTAACAATGGATGGCGATTTACAGGAAGCTTTTGCTCCGCAAAGTGTAACCATTACTTTAGAGGATGAAATTGATATTTCTCGCGGGGATATGCTGGTGCGTGAAAATAATTTACCGCAGGTAGAACAGGAATTCGATGTCATGTTGTGCTGGATGCAGGAGAAAAAAATGTTGCCAAAAGGTAAATATATGTTGCGCCATACTAGCAGAGAATGCAAGTGTTTGATCAAGGAGACCAAATACAAATTGAACATCAACACCCTGCAGCGCTTGGAAGATGATATGGAATTAGGTTTAAATGATATCGGAAGAGTAACCATCAGAACTACGGTTCCCTTATTTTTCGACAGTTACAGAAAGAACAGAATAACAGGAAGTATTATCTTAGTGGATGAGGCCACGAATGAAACCGTTGCTGCGGGAATGATAGTGTAGATAAGCATTATTTAGAACACGGATTATACGGATAAAACTAGTTTCACCCTTTTTTCTAAGCATGTCTGCTGAAAGGGACGCTGTTGGGAAAGAAAGAAAAGCATACTCACTAATACGTTGCATATTAGTAAGTATAGTGTGCGCTTATTTTAAGTCTACTTACAGATGGTTATATAGGCAGTAGGCGCGCCCCACCAGGTGTTAAATGCAAAAGAGATAAAAACTACCTCGTACCCTTCGCTGGCTTTTTGATGTAGAATTTTTTCTACCTCTAGTTTTAGCTTTTTATTCGACCAGATAGAAGATACGGATAATACTGCAAATATTGTCATAGCATGAAAGTGGGAAACAAAATAAAAAAGATACGAGAGCTCCGAAATTTTACGCAGGATTACATGGCAGGCAAGCTGAACATGTCTGCCAGTAATTATAGTAAGATGGAACGAGATGAAATTCCAATTACCTTAGATAGGCTGGAAGAAATCAGCAATGTTTTGAAAGTGAAATACAACGATATTTTGTCATTTGATGAAAAAAATGTGTTTAACTTTATCAATAGTCCTCATTCCAATGGTTATATCAATAATCAATATAATATGCCCAAAGATCTGGATACTATGTTTCAGGAAATTTTTAAAAGATTAGAAAGTATAGAAAGTAAAGTTTAAGTGTAATTTGTAGCTTTTTCCCACGCCGTTGTTAGTATTCTTCACCAACAAACTACCATTCCATACTATTCCGTAATACCTGTTGTTGGTAACGCTTTCAACTTCTTATTAAGTATAATCATTTTTTAAAGCTAAACTCCAATAACGGCACCAGGATAAGAGATTAACATACGCATAGTACTCAGATAGGTGTAACAAGAAATAAATTTGACACCGCGCCCAGTACAATCGGCATCCTACTTCGTTCTATCAATGACAACGTAAATAGTATCAATAACTTTCCCTGTAATATTTGGCTGTTGATTTCCGTTAAAAACATTTCCAAAATTCTTTTCTAACACTTCTACTCTCGTAATAAAGTAGCTTGTTTCTCCTCTGTTATCAAACCAATTTTTGCCAGCTGTTTCGTGGTACACCAATTTTACCTTCCATCCATATTGAGCAGCCGAATCCAACGTATTGATTACTTGTTGGTTGGGTTTATCATTGTCAATCGAAAAATCAAAGGGAATGCTACTGTTCATCCCTGTCTGAGTTACATTTAAATGCCCCTCCCAACTTTTCCAAATCAATCCAGTTTCTGAAAACTGGGTAATAACTCCGATTCTTTCGCCATTTGAGTAATTCTCTGAACAGCTTGTTAGTATCAATGAAGCAGATACAATCGCTAAAAAAGACAACTTTTTCATTTTGTAAATTTTTTTAATGCCTACGCTAGATTTATTTTTACAGACACCTAACAGCAGACAGGCAAAAGCCGCTATGAGCCTGAGTGCTTTAATATTTATATTTGTGGTAGGCGGCACTATCGCCTACCTGCAAAATGATAAAGAACTATTCCATCTCAAAAATAATATCCATAGGATCAGCAGTCATAAAAATAGATTCATAAAGATGAAAGGCGACAGTATGTTTATTCCTATTTTGTAATTCTAACATAAAATATCATTTAACCTTTTCTCTTTCGCCTAATATTACGATTTTGCCGGTTCCATTTTTGAATTCATCCAACGTAAGGCGGTCAAATGATCCTACGGGATAATTGCCATTGCCAGTTAAGTATTGAATGACAATAGAGTATCTGTCACCTAATTCACCATTTATTACTTTTACAATGCCGTTACAGTCTGATTCAAGCCACCACAAGATATCAAAAGGGGCAATTCCATGTACTTGAAATTTTCCAGAGCGCCCATTTTCGCGTTCAGTTGCGTCTAATTTTACAATTGGCTCTCCCACTCTTTTATCCCCCCAGAAAACAGGTTCATTACCCGGATATTCATACAATCCTATAAATTCACTGTACACAGGTGCTTTTACAGCGCAATAATTGCTGCCATTATGGGAGAATGATATCACATTTTTAGACGAGCTTTTATTCTTTTCCGGAACTACCGAAGCCTGTACCACACTTTCTTTTTTAGCAGGTGCAGACAGTAATTTAGCTTTAGCAGCCGCAAATTCTGCTTCGGTAAGAATACCTTCTTTTTTGAGATCAAATAGTTTACTTATTTCTTGTGACAAGGAACTGCCCTGAGATGAAGATGCTGCAACAGGCGCAAGTTTTGACTGCTCCATACGATACTTTCTTGATTCAGCGACATTCTTAAATAACGAATTAGGATGATCGGCTAAAAACTTGTCATAATTCGAACTTTTAAAATCTTTCAATTCCTGTGCAGCTTGTTCAGCGGTCATTAAACCTTTTTCTATGCACAAGAAATGGTAGAGCTTTACGATTAGCTGAACTATAGATGGCAGCGAATTTTGACGAATAGGTTTTTTGTCTTTTATGGCCGACCAAAAGACCAAACCGCTACCTTTTTTGTTTATTATTTTTTCACCCTCTACCTTGTGGAGATCTAATGATTCTTCAGGAAACTCTAAATGAACGGCGCATATTGTACTATCGTTAAGTAATCGCCAAAATATAGCATTTGCTGTTGTCAGGTCTATATTGTCTGTAAATCGATAATTTTCTGTACCTCCTTTTTTTTGACTGCTAATTACCTTGTAGGCAAGGTGGTTTTGTGCAAGCACTCCAAAGTTATCCTCCGGAAAACGATAGATAGTGGTGTCATCATACTTAACCTGGCCGTTGGAATATTTTTCATGCACACCCACATTATTGACTGTTGATTGCATTTTTCGAATAGCTGCTGAAATAGAATCTAATGTTTTATAGGGTACCTTCTGTTGCCCATACACATCGTTAGAGATGATTATACAAACCATCCATAAAGCTTTTAAAAAAAATATTTTATTCATTTTACCAATTTGATTCCAACTATAAATACAATTTATTTTTTTAATATTTTATTTGAAGCTACACAGCAGCTATTGAATAAATAATACGTGTTATTGAGTGTTCAATCTTTGATTAGACGAACATACGTTCCGTAAATATAAATAGGTGGACCGAGTATTTCTCCAATAATATGAGAACCATAAGAACTGATCCCAAATCTAAAATTGGATGAACCTTCTTCTTGCGTGCTTGACCACCATATTCCATTTTTTCCATATCCATAACTAGTCTGCATAGTACTTAAGCAGCCAGAACAGTCAGAACAAGGTCTTCCATTAAATCCAAGTGAATTATTTCCATTTGTATATAAATAATCGTTGCTTGCTAGTTCAGCCCCTGATTGTCTTTCGCCTCCTACATAACTAATAAGTTGCTCCCAGTCATCTTTTGTTGGGATTTGCCATCCATTAAAACCTAATCCTCTGGAATCATTTACTGCAAAAAGATTATAAATTATGCCACAATTTGCTTCACCTGGAAAATTGCTAATGTCCATACAGGCCGGTTTTTTTTCAATGCATAGTTTCTTCCATTCTTCATGTGTTTTAACAACTGTAATCGGATCATTATTTTTAAATTTAAGCGTGTTTAAGTTTTCTGCTGCCCACACCTGTTTTCCTATTTTTACTGTCTGGAATATCTCTCCATTAGCGTTATAGATTTCTTTTAATACTCCAGTATTTGCAGCGTTACAGCTCCAAACAAAATTTGCAGGATTTGTTCCGTTACTTCTTTTCAGGCATTCTTTGGTGGCAATAGCATCGGCCTCTTCTTTTGTTTTTGCTAAACCCCAGCCAAATGCTGTTCCCACATTGCCGTCAATGGTTCTATAGGCAGCACAACCGGTTCCCGAATAGGAAAGCACAACGGAGCAATTACCCCCTTTTTTATTGCACTCATCTATAGCTTTTTGTTCTGCTTCTGCTAATGATGTATAATCATACGACCATCCATAGTAATAACCATTCGTTCTGTCAATAGCAAGTGCGCCATATTTTTTTGTACCGACCGATGCATCTGTTTTGACAATAACTTTGGGGGGTATTTTTTTGTCTTCTGCTTGTTTTGCCTCAAATTCTGCCGCTCTTATTTTATCGCACTCAGCACAAGCTATTTTATTGGCACAGGTTGTCTTTTTGATCATAAATCGGCAGGTCGAACATTCGCTGAAGTTATGCTGTGCTTGCAGTTCTGCAATAAAAACGACGGATGAAATCAGTAATAAGAAAAATCGTTTCATACACGTATAATTTTTTTTTAAAATGGAGGTTGTTAAGAAATATTAGGATACTTATTATTTTACCTTATTGCTGTTCATTTGATCGTTTTAAATTACTTACAGATAGTTATATAGGCAGTAGGCGCCCACCAGGTATTAAATGCAAAGGAGATAAAAACGATCTCGTAGCCTTCACTGGCTTTTTGATTGAGCACTTTTTCTACTTCTAGTTTTAGCTTTTTAGTGGACCACATAGAAGATACCGATAAAACGGAATAATTTTTCATGGATTGTTTATTTAAGGGTGAATAGATGCGTGAACTTAACTATAAAAAAGATCGTGGTACAGTTAGTAGACTTACCCTGTACAGCATATAAAAAATTGAGTACTGATTATGAAATAGGAATAAGGAAGATAAAAAATGAAATTCATGTATATCCGATTGTGTGTAAATCAGATAAATGGAGTATTTGCAGTTTTTAAATGCATTATTCTTTTGCGAAAATAGGCAAATAAATTAATATTTCTGCAACTGTTCTGAAATATATAACAATACCCCCTATATGAGCCAATATTGTGAGACAGGATTGATCTCTTCGTCAGTAAATACGGCGAGGATTAGTCACTACTAGATCTTGGGCGGTATTTTATTTTCCATTCCCGGCAGTGTCTCTCGAAGAGGAAGTTGCGTTCTGCTTACAACTACCTTCGTATTAAACACAGCGTCGTGTAGTGTATCCGACTATACATACATAAGTGAAGCTTCTAGGGAACAAAAGTCGGTATCTTCTTAATAATAAATAACTACGAAAACTTCCTTGGAATTCCTATCTTTGTACATGATGGAAACATCGAAGAAAACTTTCCCTGTAATCGGTATCATTGGCGGCGGACAACTCGGCAAAATGTTCATCCAGAAATCTTCGCAGTGGTCTGTTCCTGTAAACATTCTGGACAGAGATACAACTTGTCCGGCGAGCTTATTGGCCAACCATCACATTGTTGGCAGTATTACCGATTCAGATGAGATTCAAAAGTTATCAGATATTTCGGATGTACTAACCTGGGAAATCGAACACATTGATGTAAATAAACTGATTGAACTGCAACAACAAGGAAAAACCATCATTCCCAATCCTGAAATCTTGAAAATCATCCAGGATAAGGGAAAACAGAAATTATTTTATCAGGACAACAATATACCGACAGCACCGTTTTTTACCGCTTTAAATAAAACAGAAGCGAAAGCAAAACTGGCACAAACCAATTTTAAAAAAGTTGCCGTAAAAGCCTGTACCGGCGGTTATGATGGCAAAGGCGTTTTTATTTCAGACACTGCTGCTATTCTGGAAAACCCTTCAATCATTCCTTTCGATTCGGAATTGATGATAGAAGAATTTGTGCCTTGTAAAACGGAAATCGCAGTGTTGGTGGCTCGCAACCGAAAAGGAGAATTAGCCGTATATCCGGCCATCGAAATGGAATTTGATCCGCAAAGCAATTTGGTTTCCTTTTTAATTTCACCGGCAAATATTCCTTTACATCTGGAGCAGCGTGCGGAACAGATAGCCCTGCAGTGTGCGGAAGCCTTTGGCAGTGCAGGTTTATTTGCTGTAGAATTATTCTTATCGGAAGACGATGCATTACTGGTGAATGAAATTGCACCACGACCGCATAATTCAGCGCACCATACCATTGAAGGATTTTACACATCTCAATACGAACAACTTTTAAGGGTATTACTGGACTTACAATTAGGCTCTACTCATATAAAGATGCCGTGTGCCATGATTAATATAGTTGGACCTGAAACCGGAAGCGGAAAATACCGCTTAAAATATTTCAATGAGTTGAATACGCTTTCCGGTGTGTACATCCATTTGTATGGTAAAGAAGAAAGTAAACCAAACCGCAAACTAGGGCACATTACAATTGTACAGCCATCGCTGGAAAAAGTGTTGGAAATTACTCAAAAAGTCCGAACTTTAACGGAGATAGAAATTATAGCATATAGTAAGAAAATAGAGATGAAATGAAAAATCTCATCTCTCAATTCTCATCTCTCAAAATCTAACCAATGAAAAAAGTAGTCATCATCATGGGTTCCGACAGCGACTCACCTGTCATGCAGGAAGCAGCAAAAGTATTAACAGATTTCGGAATTGAATTTGAATACACTATTATATCTGCGCATCGCACACCCGAGCGCATGTATGAGTTTGCACGCACTGCACATGAGCAAGGTTACGAAGTAATTATTGCAGGTGCCGGTGGCGCTGCTCATTTGCCAGGCATGGTAGCAGCTATTTCACCATTACCGGTGATTGGTGTTCCGGTGCAAAGTAAAAGTCTGAATGGCTTAGATTCTTTATTGTCGATTGTGCAAATGCCTGGTGGTGTACCTGTTGCAACAGTAGCTATCAATGGCGCAAAAAATGCAGGTATTTTAGCTGCACAAATTTTAGCTACACAGGATAAAGAACTACTTCAAAAAGTAATTGAGTATAAAAAGAAGTTAGAAAACGAAGTGATAGAAAAAACGAAAACGTTTAAACCATAGTTATAAATAACCACTTAAGAAGCTGAAGGAACTTAAGTTGGAAAAAATATTTAGTATCTTATGTGGTTTAAATATTTGAATTTAAAAACTCAGCATTTCCAGAAACCATTCTTTATCCGGCAAATCTGCTACCTGTTCAATTTCATTTCTTAGTTTAAGCTTCTTTGCCTTAGACACATCGATTTGGGCATATAGTTTCTCGCTGAATCTTATGATATTCTTATATCGTTCCTTATGATATCCGATTTTCTTTTGCCTGAACAGATAGACTTTAAATGTATTGAGCAGACCCACTAATGCCTCATACTCTTTGGTCTCGAAATAAATTTTCACCAGCATGAATTTAGCCGCCAAATTCCACAAGGTATCGCTATACTCAATGCTCAGTAAAACCGGCATTGTTTTTTTATAATTCTTTTGTGTGAAATACAATCGAGCTTTGTTGAATGAAATTGTATTTTCTCTCGTCAATTCATTCAGATATTTGCCATAAAATTCGATAAACTCTTCCACACCCTTAAAATCATTCAACTTTAAACCGATAAAGACAACATTGGTAAAGGTAAATCGGCTGAGCTCATTATTGTCTAACAGATATTTTTTATCTAAAGAATGTAAGTATAACTTATAGGCAGTCTCAGCAAACAGCAACTCACTGGAATTTAATTTTTTGATGCAATGATTGATGCACAACAGAAAAATATCTTTCAGTTCATGTTCCGTAAAGTAAGTTTCATATCTGTAAACGGCATCCACGCACTTTTTAAAATAGCTGTTATCGTTGGTGTTGGTTAGTGTTTTATATGAATAAAAATAAACTTCAATTGCCGGTGTTAATGCTAATTTTTGGATTTCAATCTGTTCAAGGATAAATGGCAGGAACGAAAATGAATAGTGTTCATTACTGATATTCTGATGGGTGATAGAGATGCACGCATACTTCAGAATCTCTGCTGCAGCATAATGATGAATAGCGTCAGAAATAGCTTGAATATTAAATGATATATCTCTTGAATGCTGGCTTAACAGCTTAAACTGCTCAATCTCCAATTGTATCACTTCCTGATAATACAGGGCATCCTTTTTTGCCTGAAGTTCTTGTTTATCCTTAATCTTTTGCAGTGCCAGATGCGCCTGATCTAACAACTGATGTTGCAGCAAATTTTTAGTTAATGCAATTTGTTGCTCATTTCTGTTTTTTATAAAATAAGAATACGCTAAAAAATCCTCTATTGTCTGTGTACAAAGTGACATCACATGACGCAATCGTAAATCATCATAAACCTTAGTTTTGGGATATAGATAGAAAAATGCCCGGTTTTTTTGCAAAGTAGTAGCGGAAATAGTCCTTCTTGAACCTAAAAACGCAATCATTTTTCGGACATCTTCATGCACATTTGCAATGGGTGATACCAGCCATTTATTCAATAGCCTTAATTCTTCTGAATTTAGTGAAACATAGATTCTGGCTAACTTACTATCCAGCATATTGCTTTTAAATTTTCAATTAAAAGTAACATAAAATATCGGACAAACTGTATTAATTGTAATTTTTATTTGCAGCAATAGCGTGCACATTTGTATCGTAAACAAGTATTAAAATCAAACGTCATGAAAAACAACAATATACTGCACCCGGACACAAGTAATGATTTCATTTACTATATGCATTTCGGTACCGTTCAAAGGAAAAAGGCAAAAACCGCCATTAGATTTATTAACTTTAAATCACACGTTATGAAATTACGCTTGAAAATCACCCTGTCTTTAATCCTTCTTATAAGCTGCAATCATCTGATTGCAGGTGGCTGGCAACAAAAGTTAGACCTGATAAACTCCAGCGACAGAGCCAACAACTCAGAAATTGAGATGATGCCGAATGGAAACTGTGTAATAGCTTCCAGCTTTGCACAACCCTGGGACAGTTCCATTTATCTGCATCAGTACAAAAAAGAAAACGGTGAACTCTATAATATCAATTATATTCCCATCAGGAACGCACAGAAAATTCACGCGATAAAATACATTACTTCCATTCAGCAATACATCCTTATTTATGAAGAATATATCCCAAACGGCATCACCGGTATGTATTATCAGATTATAGATTCTTTTGAACCGTTTACCATAAGGCCAAAACATTTATTATACGGGTTCACCAATAAAGATTTATACTCGCACAGGTTGATTGTTTCTGAGACAGATTCCAGCATTGAGGCAGGATTTACAATGCTGTATTTTGACAGTTTAAACAACCGGGCTGCGGATACAATCAGCTTTCACAAAACGAGCATTTCATTTTCAAGCCTGGATACGGTGGCACAATCAGCTGTTGTTATAATTCCGCAACAATACAATTCAGCAAGTATTCAGTATGGATTATATACAATGAAGAAAGTGCAGAACGATTATATCTTAAATCTCAGCAATCTGGATACACTTAACAGATACGTGGCCAGATTGATAAAAATACACAACGATTTAAGTTGGGATTCTGCAGCCGTTTATTATCCAAGTGGGTTTATTTCACCACAATTATTAAACAATGGAAATCTATTGATAAAAAATAATTTTAGAGGTGGAGCGAATGGTGATGGCGGCTTTACGACTACTGATGTTTACAACAGCAATTTGCAACCATTATTTGCAATAGATTCTACGTCACTTCCTGGTAGCGCAGCCATATTTATTGAGCCAAGCGAAGGAAAACTCATCAACATTGAAGGTGATTATTATCCAAACCAACCGGCTGAATATGGAATGGTAAAAGAGATTATCGACATCAATAATCGAAAAGCAATCAAACAGGAAATCTGGCACATCAATTATCCGGATGGTATTTCATTCAGAAATTTTAATATCGTTTCACAAACAACTTTTAAGGATGGTTATGCTTACTTGTATGGCTTGATTGCGGGACCAAACAATAGAAATCTGTATTTAATTCAAATAGATTCTTTAGGCAACGTGTACAATAAACTAATACAAGGACATGTCCTTGGTGACTTCAATAATAATTGTTTAAATGATTCAGGTGATATTAATCTGCGACACATTACCATTACTGCTTCTATTGATACAAACGTCTTGTTTACTTCATCTGATAACTATGGAAATTTTCAATTTGCTACCAATACTTCCGGCACAGTAAAGTTGTTTCCAAGAAACAGTTTTCGATATCCGCTTTGGACACGTGGTGATTGCAGCGACACAACAATCGTTACTTTATCAACAGATGTAAGCATTGATTCCGTCAACTTTAATTTCACGCCAACTGTTGTTTGCAGCAACTTAAATGTAGGTGTTCAATTGCAACGTTTTCGTCATCTGGATCCTGTTATCTATTATTATATAGACTATTGCAATACAGGCACACAAAATGCCAGTGATGTGTACATTGACTTAAGCGTTGACCCATTGTTAATTGTCGACAATGCAACAACCAATGGCGAGATACCAATAAACATTAGCGATTTAGGCAATCATCGTTATCGCTTGTATATTGGCAGCGCAGATATTTTTGATTGCGGAAAATTGATTGTAAGATTACACGAAGCACCGGAAGCCACCTTAGGCAGAACGGTATGTATTCAAAGTCATACTTATCCGGATAGTGTTTGTGTACAACCTGATTACAACGGTTCTATAATTGTAGCATCAGCAACTTGTTTAGGTGATAGTGTAGAGTTGAAGTTAAAAAACGATGGCGCTGCCATGCAGCAGCCTAAAAAGTATATTGTTATAGAAGATCAGGTTATAAGACAAATCAGTACATATCAGCTGGAAGTCAACGGCACCTTAACAGAAATGGTTCCTGCAGACTCTGGTAAAACATATAGAATTATAGCAGAGCAGGAAGATGATTTTCCAATCGAATTAGGTGAAAAATATGTAACTGCATTTATAGAAGGATGTCGTCCTACTTTACAAAATCCCATTTCAACAGGCAATGTTTTAGCATTTTCTAATTACAATGCACCTTATCGTGCAACGGATTGCAAGATGATTATCGGCAGTTACGATCCGAATGCTAAAGAAGCTTCGCCATTTGGTTATGGTCCTCAACATTATATAGAGCCCAATACAACAATTAATTACACACTTCATTTTCAAAACACCGGAAACGACACAGCGTTTAAAGTGGTGGTGGTAGACACTATCTCTGCAACATTAGATATTAACACCATCGTACCTTTAGTTTCCAGTCATGATTACAGATTTGAACGTATTGACAGCAATGTAGTTCAGTTTATATTCGACCCAATTTATTTAGTAGATAGCATACAAAACGAACCTCTATCGCATGGTTTTGTAAATTTCAGTATACAACAAAAGAAAGACAATCCGATTGGCACTAAAATTTACAACAATGTATCTATTTATTTTGACAGAAATGAAGCCATTGTCACTAATACCACCTTTCACACCATTGGCAGAGATTTTATACAAATGCAGTTAATCAGCTCTGCAAAAAACACAAAATTTAATGTAAAAGAAGTAGCTGTTTTTCCAAATCCATTTCGGGAAAAAACACAAATTATAGTAAAATCTTCAGAATTAAAAAATGCGGTATTGCTATTGATGAATCTGGAAGGCCGACTTCTAAAAACAATTCCATCCAACAACAACAACACGTTCGATATCTATCGGGAAGATTTGGCAAATGGAATGTATCTGTTTAGGATTTTGGAAAACGATGAAGAAGTAGCAAACGGAAAAATAATTGCACAGTAAGTTAAATTGAAAGTTAAAAAGAACAGGAAGTTCAGGCTTCCTGTTTTTTTATTTTCCTATCAAATCTCTTATTACCACACTGGCACAAACACTGCCGAAGGTTGCCGGCAAATATGATATAGTGCCATAAGCAGATTTCTTATAATTCTTACCATCTGTCAAAATCAGCGAATTTCTGTCCGGCAGTTCCGTTGAAAATACTACCGGAATTCCGGTGTATATTTTTTCTTTTTTCAATCGTTTTCGCACCATTTTTACAAAGACACAATTGTACGTATTTGCCAAGTCATCAACAATTAATTTTGTTGGGTCCATTTTTCCGCCTGCGCCACCACTCATTACTATTTTCTTTTTTAATTCATACGCTGCTTTCAGTAAATTTATTTTAGGCGTGATGCTGTCTATGGCATCTATGATATAATCATAATCATACAAACCAACAATTTCATACGCCTTTTCCGGTGAAAGAAATTCTTTCACTACATGTAACTCAATTTCCGGATTAATATCTCTGATACGCTCAGCCATCCAGTCTGCTTTGCTCACACCATGTGTAGACGACATAGCCGGCAATTGCCTGTTTCTGTTACTTGGATCGACTACATCACCATCAACAATGGTCATTTTACCAACACCAGCACGTGCAATAAACTCAGCAGCAAAGGATCCAATTCCACCTAAACCAACTACCAATACATGGCTGTTCATTAATTTGTCTAATTTCTCGTCGCCAATGAGTGCAACTGTTCTTGAAATCCAATGTCTGTCTTGCATTAAAAAAATTATGCGCAAAGGTAGCAAAGATTTTCTTTGTGTTCTTCCGAAACTTCAGATGCAACTTTGCATGAAAAATCATTGTAAACTATTTAACTTGCAAATTATAAATTCAAAAATAGTGCTTCAACATTATCCATCTTCTAAAATAATTTGCGGTGTCGACGAAGCCGGTCGCGGTTGCATTGCAGGTCCTGTAGTAGCTGCTGCGGTTATTTTACCTAAAAATTTTAAACACGATTTTTTAAATGATTCGAAGCAGTTGACAGAAAAACAACGCAACGAATTGAGACCAGTTATTGAAGAAAATGCCATTGCGTTTGGTGTTGGAATTATCGATAACCATAAAATTGATGAAGTCAATATATTGCAGGCAACTTATCTAGCCATGCATCAGGCAATTGATAAGTTAAAGAAGAAACCGGAATGGTTAATCATTGATGGTAATCGATTCACACCTTATAAAAAGATAACTCACGAAACAATTATCAAAGGTGATGGGAAATTTATTGAAATAGCAGCTGCTTCCGTGTTGGCCAAGACATACCGTGATGAAATTATGGAAAAATTAAGCTTGGAATTTCCCGTTTATAACTGGCAAAAGAACAAAGGTTATCCAACCATTGAACATCGAAAGGCAGTGAAAGAATTTGGAAGCTGCGACTATCACAGACAAACATTTCAACTATTAAAACCGGAACAACTGCGATTGTTTTAAGTTAACTCCAGCGTTCATCTGTAATACATCGGTTCGGATATTTTCCCAGATGAGTTTTATCCTTGTAGAATTCCATAATGTCGCGCATAT
>JBIKPT010000109.1:0-9883 GCA_044357355.1 Chitinophagales bacterium | reverse complement strand
TACCAGGAAAAAGAACCGACTACCGCTTTTGCATATTCCGGACTTATTGGAAACTCTTTCCCTAATAATTTAAAAATATTGGTAAATATCCAGGATGCTAAAACAATGGCAAATTTTGGCAATTTCAGCAACGGCATTTTCTGACGGCTGTTTGCTACCAAAAGTTCGTATAATTTTTTGAAGGTGATATTTTCACCGGAAAGAATATAGGTTTCACCAAATTTTCCATTTTCATAGGCCAACACATGACCTTTTGCAATCTCTTCAACTGCTGCAATAGAAATTCCGCCATCAAAATAGACAGGCGCACCTTTTTCCAGGAAATCTTTGATGACTTTATGTGGTGGTGTCAGTTTTGGGTCGTTGCCACCAACTGCCCAGGATGGATACACTCTGCGAATATCATAATTATGTTGTTGTATAAAATTGGCAACAAATTTTTCTGCCTGTATTTTCCCTAAAACATATGGACTTTCTGCAAACGGATTCACATCTTTTTCCGTTAACGGACGGTTTGCATCCGGACTTCTACCGATGACAACCACTGAACTTGTGTAAATAACCGTTTTTACGGCGTTTTCATGGCAGGCTTGCAAAACGGCTTGTGTCAACTTATCGGTATTTTCCAATACTCTTGATGCATTGGACATGGATGTCGTATTTTCTGCAGCCAGATGAAATAATACATCTGCATCTTTTATAATGGCAGCATAGGAGTCCGTCTCAAAGAGGTTGCAAGGATACACTTTTGCGCCTGCTTCCTGTAATTCAATAATATTTGTGTTAATACTACGAACGAGCAAATGCACATCATAGTGTTTTGCTAATAAGACTTTTGTCACATGATAACCGATGTGACCTGCGGCTCCGGTAACGATGGCTTTAGGCATATACAATAGCAAAGATAATTCAAAATATAGATTTTACCGAAGCCTAAAATACTTTGTACGGATAATTTAATCTGTGCTATTTTTATTTATCTTTGACAATAAGATTATGACTACAAAAGAGCCGGTTAAATCAATAAATTATTTCAAACAATTTGATGGTGCAAGAGGCCTGCTGGCATTTTCCATTTTCATTTTGCATTTGCATTTTACCTATTTTAAGGTTCCGAGCACGCTTGCCAACTTTACCTTACACAGTTTTTTTGTGGCGTCTGCCTTTCTGATTACCAAAATCTTACTGAAAGACAAACAAAAAACAACGAGTTTCCGTTTTTTCTTTAAGCAATTTTATATTAAGAGAATTCTCCGAATATTTCCGGTGTATTTCGGTTATATTTTCGGATTTATGCTATTTGCCTTTTTTTTCAAATTATTCTTCCACCATGATTTTTATGGTGTGTTGACTGAAATAAAACGGTATGGTTTATTGCTTTTTACCTTCACGTATAATTTCAGAGATTTAATTTCCATTTTCGTTGTGGATGATACTCAAAATACATCCAACATGTTTCCTCATTTATGGTCGATTTCCATGGAGGAACAGTTTTATATTGTCATTCCGTTTTTAGTATTTTTCTTATCTGAAAAATCACTGAAGCGACTCAGTTTTACAATGATACTGGCGTTTCCAATTATCAGAATTTTAGGTTATTTTTATTTACATACGCAAACGGATAATTATTTCCTGATTGGGTTTGCCATGATACGCAACAGTTTTTTTCAGTTTGACGCCTTCTTCTACGGTATTTTGATTGCCTTGTATCCAAAACTGGAATTAAAGAAAATCAGGTATCTTTTTTATGGCACACTTATCGCATTAATTGTGCAGGAAATTATCAACTTATATTTTATTCAACAGCGATTTGATATTCCATTTTACGAAATGATTTCCCGTTATGATATTTATGCAAGATGCGGTGCTGCCATGTATATTGATATATTACTGAATGTTGGCTGTTTTGCCTTTTTGTATCTGGTGTTTAATACAACGAATGAGTTTCCGTTGTTATTAAACAAACACTTGGTAGAATACGGTAAATTCTCTTTCGGTTCTTACGTGTATCAGTATATCTTTATTTTCCTGACGTATTTCCTGGTGTATGAATTCCTGAAGACTAGAATTCCGTTATTTTTAAACGAATTAATCTGTTTGATTGTTTGCTTAACTTCCATCATTCAATTTTCGAAACTGAGTTATTACAAGTATGAATTGTATTTCATCAATATGAAAGATAAATTAATTGCGAAGCTTAAAAAGGATTCATGACAACCGAAAACGCTGTACAACCTAAGAGCATTTCATACTTCAAGTCTTTTGACGGAATTCGCGGTTTCTGCTGTTTGCTGATTTTGATTTTACATTATCGCTTCACCACGTACAACATGCCAGCCTATATAGCCTATTTTGGCTTACATAGTTTTTTTATCATGTCTGCATATTTTATCACCAAGACCTTGCTAAAAGATATGGAGAAAACCACAACCATGTGGCAATGCCTTAAAGTATATTGCTTTAAACGATTTGTGCGCACTTTCCCTTTATACTTTTTTTATTTAGGAATGCTGGTCTTGTTGTATTTTATCTTCATGAAGGTGTTCAAAACGGATTACGGACTGCTCACAGAATTTAAGCAATACGGTTCTATGCTGCTCACCTTTACCTATAATTATCGTGAAACGGTGCAGTATGTTGTTGACAAGAAAATAACTTTACACACCATTTACACACCACATTTATGGTCTATGAGTTTTGAAGAACAGTTTTATGTGGTTTTCTTTTTCTTTTTATTTTTTACACCTAAACAATACCTGAAGCCTATTGGTATTTTTATGCTGGTGGCTATTCCAATTGTACGTATCCTTGGCTATCTGCAAATGAATAAAAACACGGATGATCATGAATTGGTGACACTTATTTTATCGAGAAATGCCTTATTTCAAATTGATACTTTCTTTTACGGTATTCTGTTAGCTTTAATTAAAGTTGACAGGTCTAGAATCTGGATGTATATGACCATTTTTTTTGGTTCGTTATTTTTATTTTTAATGATTTACACAAGCTATCTCACTTCGGTAAATCTCAATATTCCATTTTATGAAGCGTTGCGCGAAGATAAATATTACTACCTTAATTACGGTTATGCTTATTTGGATACTATTGCGAATTGTTTTTGTATTGTTTTATTTGGTGCCGTTATTGCGTATCCGGATAAGATTACCATCTTTACGAATAAACTGCTTGTAAAACTCGGCGTACTAACGTATAACCTTTATATATTCCAATTTATTTTTCTTCCATTCGGAATGTTGCTCGCAAAAATTCTGCAAAGAAAACTGCCTGTATTTATTTCAGAACTAACCGGATTGCTTTTTTATCTTGTTCTGCTCTATTATTTTTCAAAATTAACCTATAACAAATTTGAAAAACCTATCTTAGACTGGAAAGACAGATATATTGTGAAGCTATATCAGAAAAGTGCTGCAAAATAAAAGATGCTCAACAATAAAAAAACATATTATATACTGATTTTAAGCTGTATGCTGGCTTTTATTGTTTCCGGTTTAAAATGGGCATCCGGTTTACAAGGTCATCTGGATATTTTATTAGCGGACGAAGCAGAATATTTACGCAACGGGTTAAACCTCTTTGATAAAATCGCCAAAAACTGGGGCCCTACTTACAATATATGGTATAAGCTATTGTCATTTTTTCAAACAGACCCTGTAGCCTTGTATTATTTCAATTATAAACTCGGTGTCATTGGTGTTGGAATTTTATTGTTTGTTTTTTTAATCCGCTATAATATTCACTTAATTGCTGCCTTCCTGATTGCTTTCTGTTATTTATTTTCTGATGTTAACATAAATGCGTGGCCAAGAATTTCCAACTTTGTGCTCATTCTGTTTTTACTCTATTTTATCCTTGTCAGAGATATCACCTCCAATGTCACTAAAGTTATCTTGTTTTCCATTGTAACGTTTGTAGCTGCATTCGCACGACCGGAATTATTGATTATAGCAGAAATAAGCGGAATCATTGCCGTACTGCTTGCTGTTCGCGACTATAAAAATATA
Organism: Chitinophagales bacterium; assembly: GCA_044357355.1. Taxonomy (GTDB): domain Bacteria; phylum Bacteroidota; class Bacteroidia; order Chitinophagales; family JADIYW01; genus JADJSS01. The sequence goes on along the minus strand of JBIKPT010000109.1, from coordinate 5,861 downwards.
CCTTCTAAAATCCCTTTACTGCTTTTGTTGTTTGCAACTGCATTAGTTTTGTTTTTTGTATATGGAAAACCTGCCGATACCTACTCTAATATCAATCGAATGTATATTGCATTTTGTCAGCATTATGCAATTGCTTACAGAATGCGCACGCACAGCAATTTAAACGCCATTATAGAATGGATTGATTTCACGAAACCATTATTTGGCGATTGCAAAACCGTTCCTGAAATATTGATGAAACATTTTACATTGTGTATTCCTCATTTCCTGTTTACACTGAAAATGTATATCGTATCTTTTGCGTTATTTGTGTTGAATTTCGTTACACCGCTCTTTCTTATTCCGGGCATGAAAAAAAAACAAGTTCTGATTGGAATATTTATTCTATTTGTAGTTATTGCTCTTTTCAATAAAAATATCAGAAATAGCTTTATTGAAAAAATAAAAGCACACAAACTGATCCTATTCTTATCATTTGCTTTCAGCATTCCAAGTATGGGAATTTGTGTTGTCATCTTTCCGCGACAACATTATATTATGATGCAGGCAATTTGGGTTGGCTTATTGATAGGATTTTTGTTTTCGTCCGTGCTGGAAAATTATAAAATTAACCGACTGTTCGTTTTACCACTTGCGGTTGTATTGGTTTTCCTGTCTCCAAAAGCTACAAAATTCAATACCATTCAATCGGTTCCTGAAATGAAAAATTTATGTACTCAAAAATTTATTCAGTTTATGAATACACAGGAATGGAACGGAAAACATACTATCTTCAGCAATATTCTGAATGTGCATCTGATGTTTAACGAGCCTGAAAAGTTTGAACAATTCAATACAGAATACATGTTAAAACAACTACCGGTAACGGTTACATTCAAAGAAATACTGGAAGACAAGAAAATCAATATTATTTTGATGAATCATCAGTTAATGGAAGAAACGAGACTAATAAAAGACACTACCTGGCTGAATTTGACCGCACATCCTGAGAACTATCAATTTAAGAAAGTAAAATTTGCCAATGAATGTGAAAGCTATTTACTGATAAAAGAATAACCGTACATGTTCAAGAAACTATCAGAATTTACAGAGGCAGTTTTTTTGCAAAAAGAAACTAATACCATACAGATTGCCAACTGGCAAACTTTTTTCGGTAGTGTGTTGCTGTTAGCTTGCGGCATTAAACTTTATTATGGCATTCAAGACAGCATGGATGTTCAGTTTGCCGATGAAGCAGCCTATATCCGTTTCGGACTGGATTTATTTGAAACCATGAATAGAAACTGGGGTCCCATGTATGCGCTTTGGTATAAATGTCTTTCGTTTATAACCACAGATACCATTCAACTCTACTATTTAAACTTCATGATAACCTCAGTATTGATTGGTGTATTGCTTTATATTTTCTTACTACGTATTTCCTTAAAACCGACGTTTGCATTATTTATTGCCTTTTGTGTGCTGGTTAGTGATCTTAATGTATCAGTCTGGCCGCGCATTTCACATTTTTGTATTGTATTTTGTTTAATTGCACTGATTGCCATTTCCTATATCCGAAATAATATTTATAAGTGTCTCGTATTTACAATTGTTTGTTTAATTAATGCTTATGCACGACCAGAATTTTATCTTTCTTTTATTTTGATGGTGATGGTTACATTGGTAAGTATCTATTACAACAAAGCAATTTTAACAAGAAAAGATATCTACATCTTTGCCGGTTCTATTCTGCTAATTGGAATCTTACATTTTATTTTTCGCTTTCCTTCTAACGATTTCTTTGGTTACAATCGCGGTGTGGCAGCCTTTTACCAGCATTATGCCTGGAATTACAAAATGAGAACCAATGGTACTTTTGACGCGTGGCTCTATTGGGAAGACTTGGCAAAACAGCAATTCGGTGACTGCAACTCCATGTGGTGTGTTCTAAAAACACAACCCGGAATTTTCATCAGCAATACCTTGTTCAACGTAAGAACTTATTTGTTGCAGCTATTAAAAATTTTCAGCTATATTTTTCCCATTGGAATTTTTCATGGCAAAAAAATGCAGCTACTGTTAACAGGATTATCCTTGCTTACTTTTATTATTTTACTTCTTAGAAAGCCATCCAGACAGTATTTCCTGCAACAACTTTCTTCAAAGAAATTCTATTTGATCATCTTGTTTTGTTTCATTACACCAACGTTGCTGTCGTGTGTGGTCGTTTTTCCAAGAGATCATTATTTGTATTTGCAAATGATATTTGTCTTGTTGATTTTAATCAGTGCCTTTGGTTATATTTTTGAATACCTTTCGTTGAGGCCTGTTTTCTTTATTGTTTTCGGCATCCTTTTATTTCTTGCCACACCGAATGTAAAAAGCTATTCGTTTATGAAATTCAGTACGGATACACATGCTATGTGCAACAAAAAACTGATAAAACATCTCGACCAGAAATATGCAGACGCGCCTCATACGCTCTTTACGAATATGCCGTTTGTACGTGGATTGCTGACTACTAACTTCAAAGAAATTAATACCATTTTTGACAAGAAGAAAAACAGGCCTTTTACACATTATATTGATTCCGCAAAAATTGATATTGTCATTATAACGCCGTCCACGCTCAGAGATCCGCACTTAACGTCAGATTCTACCTGGTTAGACTTTATGAAGCAGCCTGAAAAATATGACTTTAAAAAAGAAGTTTTCTGTGATTGTGATCTATATCTGCTGGTTAAAGAAGTTCCAGAAAAGAACTGATCACTTTTGCTTTATCGTCTGCTAAATTTATTACAGAAGAAACCGCCATACCGTGAATACCTGTATTCATTAATGGCTGCACGTCTTCTATCTGAATACCACCAATCGCAATGATTGGTATTATTGAATTGTTGGATTGTTGAATTATTGAATATCCTTCTAATCCTAAAATGGGATTTAGCTTTTCTTTTGTTTTGGTAAATTTGTATGGGCCAAGTCCGATATAATTGACACCATTTTTTTGATGCGCTAAAATATCTTCCAGTTTATTTGCAGTTGCACCGATAATCTTTGATTCGCCAACTATCTTTCTTGCAGCTAAAACAGACACATCGCTTTTCCCTACATGCACACCATCTGCATCCACTGCTTTTGCTATTTCTGCATGATCATTGATGATTAAGGTAGTTTGAAAATGATTGCAAATTTGTTTCACCTCTTTAGCAATCTGTAACCAATCCTCAAAGGGTTTATTTTTAACACGTAATTGAATCCAGCGAATCCCATTTTTACAAGCTATTTCTGCTAATTCCTGATGTGAAATACCGGGTAAGTCCTGAGTGAGATAATGAAATCTGGAAATCTGCATAGCATTAAGAATGATACCCTAAATTCGTTTTATTGCTGATTAAAAACCGATAGGTATATTCTTTCGCCAGCTCACAGGATTTATGCTGAGAGTTGCCTAAAGCCATATAGGCAGCAATGGCAGACGACAATACACAACCGGTTCCATGTTTTTCCAATTCACTGATTTCTGAAGGATGTAAAATGTCCAGCTTTTTATGAATCCAAATCATATCTGTTGCAGGTGTTTCTACATTATGTCCGCCTTTCAGATATACATTGCAATGTGCCGCCAGTTGTTCTGCTGCTTTAATAGCATCTTTCTCACTGGTCAGCAATTGCACTTCTTCCCAGTTTGGTGTAATCCATGATATCGAATCAACAATATGCTTCAGGTATTTTTTTGATATTTTCTTATGAAACGAAAATCCTGCATTGGCTTTCAAAATCGGATCCCAGATAATTTTTATTTCTTTATTATAACCAAGCAACAACTCAATAATTTCACTCAACACTTCCAGGTTCTCTACCAGACCTATTTTTACAAAGGCAACATTATATGCTTCCAGAATAGGATACAGCTGATTTTTAATTTTCTTTTTGGATAGCCAATGTACACCTGCAAATTTAGTATCATGCTGATAAGTAATGCATGTTGTTACTGCCAATCCGTATACACCAACTGATTCAAATGTTTTGACATCTGCCAGTACTCCTGCACCACCGCAAGGATCGTAGCCTGCGATACTTAATACATATGGCCTTTGTTTAGTCATTGATGATAGGTTATTTGTTATAGATTATTTGTTATCAGGTATTTTATTTGATTAAAATTAGTGATTGCATTTTCTGGTTCTTTCCAAAGTGCACCTAATAATCCAATACCATCAAAATTAAGATTTTTTACGGTAGATATTTTGGTTTCATCAACACCACCAACGGCAAATAATTTAGTCATGAGTCGTGAGTCATGAGTCGTGAGCTTTAATTCTTCAAGATCCCAATCATAAAAATGATTTTCTTTGGAAATACTAGGAAATATAGGTGATACGACAACATGCTTAAAGTTGACAGCATATTTTTTTAGCTCGTCAATGCTATGTGCCGTTACAGATGAAATTTTATTGGTTTCACTTAACCAATTCAAAATTTTCTCATTATATAATTGATTCTTTTGAACAATATCTCTGGTAAAATGATAACCGCCTAGATCAAATTCTTTGGTAATAATTAAAGAAGTAGAAATACATTGTTTCCAATACCTTTCAGGTATTGTTTCTACAAAATCCACGAGTGAAAAATCATCTAATTCAGGCTTATAGATGTATAAATAATCAGCACCATTATCTAACAGTTGCGAAATAATTTCAATTTCGTTTTCTACGTTGTTTGCTGGTGTATAGATGATGGTTTGCATAAAATATCACAAAGTTCAAAAAGTTACACGGAGTGCTCTTAAATACTCTGTGTAACTCTGTGATATTAATAATTACAAATAAATCTCACTTCCTTTCTCAATAAACTCTTTCGATTTTTCCTGCATGCCTTTTTCTATTTCAATTTCATTAGACACACTGCTATTGTTAGACGCACTACTGTGCGTCTCTACGGCATTGCTTGCATAATCTCGCACTTCCTGTGAAATCTTCATACTGCAAAAATGCGGTCCGCACATAGAGCAGAAATGTGCAATCTTCGCACCGTCAGCAGGCAAGGTTTCATCGTGGAATTCCAATGCTTTTTCCGGATCTAAACTCAGATTAAACTGGTCGTGCCAGCGGAACTCAAATCGCGCTTTACTCAATGCATTGTCTCTGTATTGCGCACCGGGATGCCCTTTCGCTAAATCGGCTGCATGCGCTGCTAATTTATATGTAATCACACCAACACGTACATCTTCTTTATTGGGCAAACCTAAATGTTCTTTCGGCGTTACATAACACAACATTGCGCAGCCAAACCAGCCAATCATGGCTGCACCAATGGCAGAAGTAATATGATCATAACCAGGTGCAATATCAGTTGTCAAAGGTCCAAGTGTGTAGAATGGTGCTTCATGACATTCTTTTAATTGTTTATCCATGTTTTCTTTTATCATGTGCATCGGCACGTGTCCCGGACCTTCAATCATTACCTGCACATCGTGTTTCCAGGCAATTTTCGTCAACTCACCTAAGGTTTCTAATTCTGCAAATTGCGCTTCATCATTGGCATCTGCAATAGAACCAGGTCGCAAGCCATCGCCTAAAGAAAAACTCACATCATAGCGTTTCATGATTTCGCAAATCTCTTCAAAGTGCGTGTATAAAAAACTTTCTTTGTGATGCGCCAAACACCATTTCGCCATGATGCTTCCACCGCGCGACACGATGCCTGTTACACGTTTTGCCGTCATTGGAATATAACGCAATAACACACCTGCATGAATGGTAAAATAATCTACACCTTGTTCTGCTTGTTCTATTAACGTATCTCTGAAAATTTCCCACGTTAGGTCTTCGGCTTTGCCATTTACTTTTTCCAATGCCTGATAAATCGGAACGGTTCCA
>JBIKPT010000262.1:0-2843 GCA_044357355.1 Chitinophagales bacterium | reverse complement strand
TATTAAATCGACCGAAGTCATGAATTCAATTTGTGAATACCACTTTATACCAGGCAAAAAAGAAAAGATGGTTTTTAATCCGTTATATTTTTCATAGAATAAATAAAACTGATTTCCTTCTTTACATATAAATGGCCGCATAGCCGCGCGTTTGATTATCTTGTTTTTTTTCCAGTCAGTTCCATTTTCAGAAATATAATGCTGTATTCCAAAAACAGTATGTGCAAACAAATGCCATTTTTTATCGGGTGTCTGATTGGGTAACAAAACAGTTGGATCTGCCAGCAAAGGTGTAAACTTTGGCGGACTGATAATTGGCGTATCCTTCACTAACGCAAATGTCAGGTTTTTGAAATCTTCAATTTTCATGTTATTGCATTAATTCTGCCGGAATTTGCGCGCCTAATTGTTTTGCCATGCTGATATCAGCACTTACAGCCTGAACATTGCCGAGTAGTTTATTAGCCTGCGCACGACCCAAATAGTAAACCGGTTTAGAGTTGTTTAATGCTATTGCCTTATCAAAATCAGCTATAGATGCTGCTGTTTGTCCAAGATTGATTTTGCAAACACCTCTTTCGTAATAAATATCCGGATTGTCCGGATTCAACGCAATATAAGCATCACGGTCTTTCAGCGATAAATCATAGCGATTGATTTGCGTATACAAAATAGCACGATTGGCATAACCGTTTAAATTTTCAGGATTTATTTCCAGGCCTTTATTTAAATCCGGCAATGCTTTATCCAGGTTTCCAAGTATCGCATAATTAGCACCGCGATTGACCAATATTTCACCGGCTGTTTTTTTATCGGGTTGCCCTGCAATGGAATCGTATTTCACCGCATCATTGTAGGTTTGCAGAGCCGTTAGCAATAGTTCATTTCTGTTTTGCGGTGGTGTGTTAGGTGAAAAAGAACTGTCTGTGTAAGCTTTTGCCAGATCATTATAGGCAAATGCATCTTTAGGTTGCAGCACAATTGCCTGTTTATAATTTTCTATTGCCTTTGCCAGATCTTTTGCCTCATCTCTGTAATAATTTGCAGCTTGTTTCCAGGCAAGCGGACTGTTCGGATAAAATATTTTTACACGTTCCCAAAGTGTGCCACCATGCTGCCATATTTTTTGTTGCTGTGTGGTTAAATAGGCAAATCCAGCCAGATAAAGTCCAAAGCCTATTTGTAAAAAAAGAGTAGATGCCGGTTTTTGCACTGAAATCCAGTCATACATTTTAGCCGTTAAAAAAAATAAACCGATATAGGCAATGTAGGTAAATCTGTCTGCCAGAAATCCTTGTCCTGCACCCACAATCTGCAATAAAAACATCACGTTGAACGTAAAAAATGCCCAACCAAAAATCAGCGTAGTCTTTTGTTTTCGAAATGCCCAAAACAGAAAACCAGCAAGTGCTATCGGCACTGCTACCAGACAGATGTATGCTGCCACCGGAACTTCCGGCGCATACGGATATAATGGAGACATTTTGTAAGGAAAAATCCACTTCATTATATAAATGGCATAAGAATAAGCGCCGATAGCTAATTTATCTATGAAGCTATGTGACACCACTGCACTACTGGAATTAAGTGAGTCATTTAATCCTAAAAAATAAATATTGATGCACCCAAATGTTAACGACAATATCCACCACGGCATTTTTTCGATCAGCAAAATTTTAGGATTTTTCCAGTTTCGTTTCAGGAAAAAATCGATGGCAACCATGGATAGTGGCAATGTAACAGCCTGTACTTTTGCAAAATAAGAAAAAACAGAAAGCACTAAAGCAACAACATACCATTTTGTTTTTGACGTTGCTGAGGTGGTATACTTGATGTAGGCAAGCAGTGATGCGAGAAAAAACATACCGTACAACACATCTTTTCGTTCTGTTATCCAGGACACCGACTCTACTCGCATTGGATGAATACCAAACAACAAAGCACCTATTATAGCTGCAATGCGACTCATTCCGAGTTTTGTAAAAATAAGAAACACAAAAAGCGTACACAGCACATGCATCCAGACGTTGTTGAAATGAAATACAAAAGGATGTTCTAACGGATTGCGTGCAAAGAAATATTTTTCAATGGCAAATGTAAAAACAGGAAGCGGATTGTAATTACCAATAATATCTGTTGTAAAAATTTCTTTCACGCCGGACCAGCTCCATTGTGTTGCAAATACCTTCAGTATTTCGTTTTCCGTCAGATTATACGGATCGTCCCAGTTGACAAAACCCAATGAAAGACTTGGCAAAAACACCACGAAAGTTAGTATGGTTACCAAAGCTGCTGCAGCCGGAAAATAATAATTTGTCTGAGGTTGATCTTTTAGTTTATTAGTAGTTTTTTGCGGAAGCGGTTTTATCGCTGTTACTTGTTTTTTTTTCGTTCCTTTTGCCTGTTCTTTTGCCATAAATTTTTATGCTGTATTTATAATTATCCGCCACAACCAATTAAGCGATTCGGGTTTTTTTTAACCAGTTCTTCTAATTCAGGCATTAATACAAATGTTTCATCCGTTCCAATATCTATCGGAAGTTGAGTGGTAGCATCTTCGTCATGCACTTTATCGATTAATTGTTCCTCTTTAATCGTTATAGGTTTCTTCATTTCTTTTGCAGATTTTGCCATACTTAAAATTAAACATTTATCTTTATATAGATAAATGAAAAAAATCATTCAGAAATATACAGGGTTTTTTCGAAACATTCGTGTACTTCATTATATCTATAATTTGCTGCACCGTAAAGGATTGAAACACAACAAGCATCTGTATCCCTATTTTGAAATCAGCAATTCCGTTTACAGCAGTATTTCTCATAAAAACCTCATTGGAAAAA
>JBIKPT010000145.1:0-7068 GCA_044357355.1 Chitinophagales bacterium | reverse complement strand
GCTTTTTTAATGCTGATGATATCCAAAATCATCCTGCTTATTGTCATTTTCCAGAAAACATAAGAACTCAGTTATTGTCGTGGCATAAAAACGGATACCTTATCTGGGAGCGATTTCTGGATGAAGAAACGGTGGATGCTGTAAATAACGAAATAGATGGTTTATTAGAAAAAAAAGAAGTCGATTTTAACTATACCAATCGTAAAATTTTCAATGCTTACCATCAATCTTATACGATTCGAAAAATCATAAAAGAAAAACAATTGCTTGAATTACTTTCGTTTATTTTAGATAAAAAAGTATTGCCGTTTCAAACCATCAATTTTCTGAAAGGAAGTGAGCAACTGCCACATGCAGATTCAATACACATGAGTACTTTTCCGCAAGGCTATTTAATTGCTGCATGGTTTGCTCTGGAAGATATTTCTGCAGAGCAAGGTCCGTTGTGTTATTTTCCTGAATCTCATCGATTGCCGTATATAACCAATGCAGACTATGCCAATACAAGCAACCGATTTATGCTGGATGGTGATGCCAATAAAAAATATGAAGCTGTGGCCGCTTCCGTAATTCAGGAACATGCTTTTCAGAAAGAGATTTTTCTGGCAAAAAAAGGTGATGTACTTATCTGGCACGGTAACCTGATACATGGTGGCGAACTTATGCTGAATAAGGAATTAACGCGCAAAAGTTTTGTGGTACATTATTTTGCCGCCGATGTTATTGCCTATCATGAAATCAGTGAACGACCTGCCATTTTTGATACGGAATTAGTGGGTGAAGTGGAAGACGATTTTTATAAAGGACAAACGCATTTACTGGAAATGAAACTGGATTAATCCTTTTTTTCTTTTTTTATAAAACTGCGATAAAACATATACGCAAAACCCGGAAGCAGCACAAAGTTCATTTTGAAAACGGATGATGCACTCATGTAAGGTCCGGCAAAAAGAAATACGATGACTATAAAAACACCCAGTAAAATAGTAAACAATTTTGCCCAGATGGTTTCATAAAAAGTTCTTTCTCTTTCTATCCTTTTCTTTTCTGCAGGCAATGATTCCGTTGATGCGGCACTTGGTTGTTGTGGTGTTTTATTATCCTGATTAAATTGATTTACCTGTTCGGAAAAAGCGGAAAGGAATTCATCATAATCAGTTTTTCTTTCACCATACATGTCGGAAATATACCAAACAGAACTGTTGCTGAATTTGATTTCCAGAAACTGAAATTCACCTCTGTATTTACCTTTATCCGTTCCGCTTTTAAATGATTTTACCTGATTCCATGCAAATTCCTCATGCAATAAATTTTTAAATAAAAAAGATGTGGTGTGCAAGGCTCTCTGTAAGTTTTTATTGGAAATGACAAAACTGGCCTGAGCAGAAAACTTATTTAGCAACAGATATATGGAACCTGCAAACAGGATTACATTCAGCAGAACAGGAATACCCAGAAATATACCGGCATACATCAAAGGAAATGAAATGGATAATATGATTGCAAGGGTGGCAAGTGTGCCATAAGGCAGGATTTTACAATTGTATGTTTTGGATGCATCAGACAACATGCTTACCAGGATTCTTCTTCGCTAATATCGGCAGGTTTGCTGAAATGAAATAATTTACGTGTTTCAATTTTTTGCTTTTGCCGTTCTATGATTAAGTCGGTTATCACTTCCGCGGCATTTTCACCTTTATGTTCCTGCATTAGTTTACGCACTTTGTCTTCGTGTACATCTATTCTATACAACATAAATAATAAGTGTTCTAAATCATTGTTGATCCAGTCGTTAATACGTTGAATAATATGCTTTCTGAATTCTTCAAAAGAATTAAAGGAAATGCTGTTCTCTTCGAGCAGTTGCAACGTGTATTTCTGTATTTTATCTATATCTTCCATACCGTTCAAATCAATCCATTCATCGTTTGACTATTATTTTGCTAATATGCGGTGTTAAATAATCACCTTTTCGATACCCATTCCAAAAAGTGCAAAATCAAAACGCACCGGATCTTTAGCATCAATCTTTCTTAAGTTACACGTTAATTCGGTAACTGTCAACCAGTCGCGTTGTTTTCTTTCTATTAAGTTTAATTTTCTTGCGTAATTTTCTACGTGCACATCTAAAGGCATTAACAAATCTTTTGGCTTTATTTTATTCCATATACCAAAATCAACGCCGTTCTTATCTTTTCTGCACATCCATCTTAAATACATATTCAGTCGTTTGCACGTCGACTTTTTTACAGGTGTGGATACATGTTTTTTTGTTCTTTGCGGTGCACTTTCCAACGAAAAAAAACTGTTGTGAAAGTTGGTTAATCCTTGTTCTGCATTGTTTCCAATAAATAAATTTTCCATCGAATCACTCATTGTATAATGCTGTTTCAGGAATTCAATAAAATATAAAACATCGGTTGCATTAAAAGTACGATGCACAAAAGATGTAAATGGTTTTAAATCTTTAGGCGAATGCTGCAGGATAAATTCATGCGGCTGATTATCCATGAATGCCAGTAATTTATTGCAGCTATTAATGATAGATGTTCGGTTGCCCCAGGCTAGTGTGGCTGCAAACAATCCGGCAATTTCTATGTCATGTTTTTTAGTATAACGGTGCGGAATAGAAACAGGATCGTGTTCAATAAAGTCTTTGCGATTGTATTTATCGTGGTAGAAATTCAGTATATCAACTGTTTGTTGTGCAATCATTATTGCAGGCCACCGTTTCGTGATGAAATTTCACTGGATTGTTTTAAAATATAGAGCATATATTTCCCGGCAAAAAAGATTCCGGCAAATGCAAGGATAAATAACATCGGAATGCTTTTTTGTAACAGAAAAAAATCATACGCGCCATGCAGTAATATAGGATACACCAATCCTTTGCGCAGCAGTTCAGATTTATGCGTTAAATCAAATTTTGCTAATCCAACATGATAACCCATCACTATTGCAAAAATGGCATGTGCCGGAATGGCGGTAACCATTCTAAGTAAGGCTACACCGAGTCCGCCATCGGAAACGTATAACAGGTTTTCAAATGCGGCAAAACCCATCCCTATCATTACTGCATAAACAATTCCGTCGAGTGGTTCATTAAATTCTTTGCGTTTAAATAAGATATAACGCAGGAAAAAAAACTTGGCAAATTCTTCACTGAGTGCAACCACCAAAAATGCGTATAATCCTGTATTGATAAAACTGCCGGACACATCAAACAATTGCTCGCCCATAACACTGCTGACACCAGCCGGAAAAACGGCAAAGATTCCAAATGAAAACGCCAATACCATCAGCCATATCGGTTCTTTTTCGAAACGGTCTTTATGAATAACATATCCGCAAAAAGCTAGTGCCGGTGCTAAGGCTAATATGATGAGTGTTGCGTTCAATAATCTACTTTATTATTCAATTGCATTTTTCAAGTCTTCGATTAAATCATCTGCATCTTCGATACCAACACTTAAACGAATTAAAGAATCTACCACACCTGTTTTCTGGCGTTCTTCCAACGGAATACTGCCATGTGTCATACTTGCCGGATGACCGATCAAAGATTCAACACCACCAAGTGATTCTGCTAAAGAAAATAATTTTGTACCAGATAATACTTTATTGGCTGCATCTAAACTGTCATCTTTTAAAGAGAAAGACACCATGGCACCAAACATTTTCATTTGCTTTTTTGCAATCTCATGACCTTTGTGTTCCGCAAATCCAGGATAATTAACGCTGCCTACTTTTGGATTTGATTTTAAGTAAGCTGCTATTTTCTCTGCATTTTCGCAGGCACGCTGTACACGTATATGCAAGGTTTTGATACCGCGCAAAATTAAAAAACAATCTTGCGGACCAGGCACTGCGCCACTTGCATTCTGAATGAAATACAACTGATCTGCCAATGCTTTATCTTTTACAACAATAGCACCGTGAATCACATCGCTGTGGCCGCCTAAATATTTGGTGGCAGAATGTAAAACCATATCTGCACCTAAATCTAATGGCGTTTGTAGGTATGGTGAAGCAAAGGTGTTATCTACACAAACTAACAAATTATGTTTTTTTGCCAATGCACAGACTGCTGCAATATCAACAATATTCAGCATCGGATTCGTTGGTGTTTCTACCCAGATTAATTTTGTTTTTGGTGTGATGGCATTTTCAATATTGGCAATATCTGTCATGTCTACAAAAGAAAAATCCATACCAAATTTGCCATATACTTTTGTAAAAATGCGATAGGTGCCACCATATAAATCATTGCAGGAAATGATATGATCGCCTTGTTGAAATAGTTTTACAATAGCATCGGTGGCAGCTAAACCGCTGGCAAAACAAATGCCGTGATTACCATTTTCCAATGCAGCCAATTGTTCTTGTAAAACATTGCGTGTTGGATTTTGAGTGCGTGCATATTCAAATCCTTTGTGCACACCTGGTGCATCTTGCACATAGGTAGACGTTTGAAAAATAGGCGTCATGATAGCACCTGATGTTGCGTCCGGTTCTATACCTGCGTGAATTACTTTTGTTGCGAATTTCATTTTTTAGTATTTAATAATTAGTACTGAGTACTTAGATTGTTATTGATAAATTTTAAGGACATACATGCCGAATATCGGATTTATTTATGGGATTACCTGCAACATCAGTAGGTGTGTCACTATTCATTAATGCGTTATACCAAGCACAGGATTCATTGTCAGGATATCCTGAATTAACCCAAGCGCCAGACGAATTTTTAAACTCCATTCTACATCCTGAATTGCATAGTTCTTCTTTTTTGCATGAGAAGATTGATATTGCAAGCGCACAAATGACAAGTATTTTTTTCATAAAATTATTTTAGAGTCAAATATAAATGAAATCTCTGTAATTAAATTCCATCCTAAATAAAAAACCGCCTGCAAAAGATACAAGCGGTTTTAAATCTTATTTTATATAAAAACTATAACCGCTTATCTTTCGATACAGCAGAAAAGGTGATATTTTTTAGTTGTTTTCATAGATTGAAGATAAATTAAAACAGTTAATTTTCCAACACATTAATCACCAAACCGGATTTTAGTTTGGGCTCGAACCAGGTAGATTTTGGTGGCATGATGTTGCCTGTATCAGCAATATTCATTAATTGATTTAATGTAACCGGATAGAAAGCAAATGCTACTTTCATTTCACCGCTATCCACTCGTTTTTGTAATTCGCTCAAACCACGAATTCCACCCACAAAATCAATGCGTTTATCGGTGCGCTGATCTTTGATGTTCAGTATTTCATCTAATACATACTTAGATAAAATGGTAACATCTAACACACCTATCGGATCGTTTTCATCATAGGTATGTTGCTTTGCAGTCAATTTGTACCAATTGCCATTTATATACATCGAAAACTCGTGTAATTGCTTTGGTTTATAAATGTTGGCGCCCATTTTTTCTACTTCAAAATGTGCCGCCATTTTACGTAAAATTTCATCTTCAGACAAATCGTTTGTATCTTTTATCAGTCGATTATAATCCTGAATTTGCAATTGATCTGCAGGAAACAAGCAAGATAAAAAGTAGTTATACGATTCGTTTCCTGTGTGGTTTTGATTTTCTTCGCGTAGTTGCTTGCCTACTTTTGCGGCACCAGCCGAGCGATGATGTCCATCTGCGATATAACTTGCTTCCACTTTTTCCTGAAATAATTCTACCAGTTTATGAATGATGTTTTCATTGTCGATTTTCCATAACTGATGACGCACATTTTGTGAATCTGTAAAATCATTTTCTGCATCGTGATGAGTGGTGTAATGTTCGATGATGGCATCAATTTCCTCCACATTTTTATACGCTAAAAAAACCATGCCCGGTTGCGCCATTTTGGTTTTCATGTGGCGAATTCTATCATTTTCTTTTGCTACTAACGTTAGTTCATGTTTTTTGATGTTGTCATTAAAGTAATCATCTATAAAACTGCCGGCCACCAAGCCTGTTTGTGTTCTGCCATCCATCGTTTGTGCATAGATGTATAAACAAGGTGTTTCATCGCGCACTAAAATTCCTTCTTTTACAAAACCATCAAAAATTTCTTTTCCTTTTGCATACACTTCATCCGCATACTGATCTATTGTCGTGTCGAAGTTTATTTCAGGTTTGCTTATTTTCAAAAAAGAAAATTCATTGTCTTTGGCTTCTTCTTTTGCTTCTTGCGAATTTAAAACATCATACGGTTTTGATGCCACTTTATCTGCTATATCTTTTCGTGGACGCAGTCCTTTGAACGGTTTTATGGTAATCATTTTTTTACAGGTTTTGTTGTGGCCTCTTTTTTATTTTTCCGTTTCGTTTTGAATTTATCTAAAACTGGTGTCGTGTTTTTTTTGTCTGCTTTTTTCACTTCAAATATTTCTACATTATACTTTTGGAATGAACCATCTGTAAATGCATTTAATGCACGAACATAAACAGGATTTTGTTCATTGGTAATCTGATAATATGCACTGGTGTTCCATAAGCTCTGCGCCAGCAAGCCTTTCAGTTGATTTTGAATAGTTGGTATACTTCGGGTGAAGTTCTCTGCTGAATCCGGTTCTACTTTTTTACTTTTTGCAAACTCATAAAATTTATTCAGGAAAACAGAATCTGTGGTAAAGTTTTTAATGAATACACCCAGCGTTGGATATGATTTTTCCAGCTGCGGACGGTTGTTGTTCACATACTCCAAAATAAACTGACTGAAAGAACCGCTGCGAACCAGCTTTCCGTAAAATTTGCTGCTCCAGGTGGTATCCAAACCAACAAAAATATCCGGTGTTACGCCACCGCCACCGTATACAATGCGTTTGACGTTGGTATAATATTTTGTCGAATCAACTATTGTTATTTTTGAAGAATCAAATAATTCACCGCTTTCATATCTGTCTTCCAGATCTTCATTGTATTTATCGACTCCTTTTGCATAGGGTTTTTGAATATTGCGGCCACTTGGTGTATAATAATGTGCCATGGTTAAACGCACTACTGACATATCCGGCAAGGAATATCCTTTCTGAACCAATCCTTTTCCGTAGGTTCTGCG
>JBIKPT010000108.1:0-9936 GCA_044357355.1 Chitinophagales bacterium | reverse complement strand
ACAAACAGAATTAAAAGATACAGACGTCGTAAGCATTGTTCCTGCCATTGCAGGTGGAGCTTACTGAATGTCATCCTGAACTTGTTTCAGGATCTATAGATTCCGAAACAAGTTCGGAATGACGTGCGTAGAATTAAACATTTAACAAGTAAGAAAATGCAAGAAATACACTTATCCAAAGAAGAACTCGCGAGATACTCGCGACACATCATCATACCTGAGTTCAACATCGAAGGACAAAAAAAACTGAAAGCTGCAAAAGTTTTAGTAATTGGCACAGGCGGTTTAGGCAGTCCGATGCTGTTATATCTTGCAGCAGCAGGCGTTGGCACCATCGGCATCGTGGATTTTGATGTGGTAGACGACAGCAACCTGCAACGCCAGGTTTTGTACAGCGTGAAAGATGTAGGTCGCCCGAAAGTGGAGGCCGCAAAAGAGCGTATCCTTGGATTGAATCCGCACATTAATGTTATTGCTTATAATGAACATTTGTCGAGCAAAAACGCACTCGAAATTTTTAAAGATTACGATGTGGTGGCAGATGGCACGGATAATTTCCCGACCAGATATTTAGTAAATGATGCGTGTGTTCTTACCGGTATTCCGAATGTGTACGCTTCTATTTTTCGTTTCGACGGACAAGTGTCGGTGTTCAATTACAATAACGGACCTAACTATCGAGATTTATATCCTGAGCCGCCACCACCAGGTTTGGTGCCAAGCTGTGCGGAAGGCGGAGTACTGGGCGTACTGCCGGGAATCATTGGCAGTTTGCAGGCCAACGAAGTCATTAAAGTGATTACCGGTATCGGTGAAACTTTAAGCGGACGTTTGTTTGCTTTCGATGCCTTAAATTTTTCTACCAAAATTTTTAAGATAGGAAAAGATAAAAGCAATCCGTTGAATGGCGAAAATCCGACCATAAAAGAACTGATCGATTATCAGCAATTTTGCGGCATTGTTCCTGATGTAATAAATGAAAAAGTTAAAGAAATTACGGTACAGGAATTGAAACAAAAAATGGATGCAAAAGAAGATTTTCAATTAATAGATGTACGTGAAAAACATGAATACGATTTTGTAAATCTCGGCGCTGAATTAATTCCGTTGAATACCGTTCTGGATAACGTCCATAAATTTTCTAAAGAAAAACAAGTGATAGTACATTGCAAAGGCGGTGTGCGCAGCGCGAAAGCCATACAGGCATTGGAAGAAAAAGGTTTTACCAATCTCTATAATTTAAAAGGCGGCATTGTAGCCTACGCCAAAGAAGTAGATGAAAGTTTGCCGGTGTATTGATGTTGTCTGAATTAGGATTTGCAGGATGGGTGGATTTAAGGATTGTATCTAATCCAGTCATCATTTAATTCCTGCCCGTCCGGTCAGGCGGGCAATAAATCCAGATTCAGATAACAGATTGCCCTTGACACGGTGTTTTCATCTGTCGACTGCCAACTGTTTAGTTTTTTGCAGGCTACATTACGGATAGTGCTTGGATTGCCTTCGACACGGTGTTTTCACCTGTCGACTGACAAGCTGTTTAGTTTTTGCAGGCTTCATTACGGATAGTGCTTGACAGGAGATAACTCCTGTCAAAGGCGAGGCAAGTTTTTTATATATCATCCTTCTTATCATATTTATAACCCCAGTATCACCGTTATTTTCTCCTAAAATGTCTAAAGGATTACCAAAATGTTTATAAATTTGTACTAGAAATCGTTCCGTGTATGCTTAAATTTGATGCACATTTTAAACGAGAGGCTACATTGCCCGTAAATGATAGAAAAAAATAACTGTTGGAACCTACAAATTTAAAAGACCCGGAATATTTCCATAAAGTGGTTGATTGTCAATATGCATGTCCTGCACATACACCAGTCCCTGAATATATCCGACTCATCGCGCAGGAAAAATATGCAGAAGCCTATATGGTCAACTGGGAATCAAACGTGTTTCCCGGCATCCTGGGTCGCACCTGCGATAGACCTTGTGAACCGGCTTGCCGCCGCGGCAGACTGGAAGACGAAGAACCTGTTGCTATTTGCCGGCTTAAAAGAGTTGCAGCAGATAACAAAGGTGACATCAAAAATCTTTTGCCTAAAAAAATAGAAAAATTTAATGGAAAGAAGATTGCCTTGATAGGTGCAGGTCCTTCTTCCTTAACTGTCGCAAGAGATTTAGTGGTATTGGGTTACGAAATACATTTGTTCGACGAACAGGAAAAAGGCGGCGGTATGATGCGCAGTCAGATTCCTTCTTTCCGTTTGCCCGCAGAAGTACTGGATGGAGAAGTCAGCCAGATTTTAAATATCGGCGTACACACGCATTTCAATACCTACGTAAAAAGTTTAAAAGAAGTAATTGGTCAAAAATACGACGCCATATTTGTAGGAACCGGTGCGCCGAAAGGCAGAAACCTGGAATTGCCGGGCAGACAGGAAGGTGCCGCCAATATTCATATCGGTATCGAGTGGCTGGCAAGTGTGGCGTTTGAACACACGACTAAAATCGGCGAGAAGGTGATTGTACTCGGTGGCGGAAATACCGCCATGGATTGCTGCCGTACCTCCCGTCGTTTGGGTGGCAAAGACGTGAAAGTAATTGTGCGTAGCCCTTTTGCAGAAATGAAAGCCAGTCCCTGGGAAAAAGAAGATGCAATACACGAAGATATTCCAATCATAGATAATCATGTGCCGAAGAGTTACGTTATACAAAACGGCAAACTGGTCGGAATGAATTTCGAAAAAGTACATGCAGTGTATGATGCAAACGGAAAACGTTCGCTTGAACCTACCGGAGAAGCGGAAGTATTTGTGGAAGCAGATGATGTGTTGATTGCAGTAGGACAGGAAAACAGTTTTCCATGGATTGAAAGAGATTTAGGAATAGAATTTAATAAATGGGAAATGCCGGTAGTAAATGCAGAAACATTTCAATCAGCAGTACCAAATATTTTCTTCGGCGGCGATTCTGCTTTAGGACCAAAAAATGTAATTACAGCCGTGGCGCAAGGCCATCAGGCTGCTATCTCTATAGATTTATTCTGCAACGGTAAAGCAGTTACAGAACGTCCTGCACCCTTTACCAATTTATACAGCACCAAAATGGGTATCCACGAATGGGCGTATGACAGTGAAGTGTCGAACGATGACAGATATGTAGTTCCGCAGGCGGATAAAAAAGTGGTGTTGCAAAACCGTAAAGTAGAAGTGGAACTTGGTTTCAATTTACCGACCGGTTTCAAAGAGGCACAGCGTTGCTTAAACTGCGATGTGCAAACTGTTTTCACCGAGAGCAAATGTATAGAGTGTGATGCATGCATGGATATTTGTCCGACCAATTGCATTACGTTTACAATGAACGGCGAAGAAGAAGAATTAAGAGAACGCTTATTTGTTCCGGCAGAAAATTTAAGTCAGGATTTGATGGTTTCTTCTACCTTAACTACAGGAAGAGTAATGGTAAAAGACGAAGACGTTTGTCTGCACTGCGGTTTGTGCGCAGAGCGTTGCCCGACTTCTGCATGGGATATGCAGCAATTTTTATATAACACTAGTAAAGCAGGTTCATGTCATTAATAATATAAGTTATTAAGAATAAAAGAAAAACAAAAAATTAAATAGGATAAACAGAAAAGTAGTAAGTTGAATTTTAGAGGATATAAAGAAGCGTGGGCTGTCAAAAATCGCCAGCAAAGCGTGGCTTTGAGCGTGGAGCGTTATTTTTGACTTGATTTTTTTCTTTCTTTTTGTATCAAGACAAAAAGAAAATATAGTTGAAATATAAAAACAGAGATTAATTAAAAAGATGAGTAGTAAAAATATAAAAGTAAACGATTTCGTTGTTCGTTTTGCGAACGTCAACGGTACTGGTTCTGCCAGTGCCAATCACATGTTTGCAAAATCTATTTTCAGAATGGGCATTCCCGTGACACCTAAAAATATTTTCCCGTCCAACATACAGGGATTACCAACGTGGTACGATGTGCGTATCAGTGAAAAAGGATATTTAGGCAGAAAAGAAGGCGTGGATTTGATGGTGTGCATGAATCCTCAAAGCATGCAGAAAGATATTGCCACGGTTAGCGTCGGCGGTTATTTTTTATACGACAGCACCAAGGTATTGCACAGCGATTATATCCGGAAAGATATTACTTACATCGGCATTCCGATTACAGATATTTGCAATAAAGAATATTCCGATCCGAGACAGCGTCAGTTGTTCAAGAATATTATTTACGTAGGTGCATTATCTACTTTGTTAGATATAGAGTTTGGTGTGCTGGAAGCATTGGTATCAGAGCAGTTTAAAGGAAAAGAAAAATTAATCGCACCCAATATTAATGCATTACAATTAGGTGTAAAATATGTGCAGGAACATTACAGCTATCCATTAAACATTCGCGTAGAACGAAGAGATTTATTGAAAGATAAAATTTTGCTGAACGGAAACAAAGCCGCAGGCATCGGTGCCGTTTACGGCGGTGCTACCGTGGCTTCCTGGTATCCGATTACACCATCTACTTCTCTAGTGGAAGGTTATGAAAAATATGCAGAAAAATATAGAGTAGACAAGGAAACAGGCAAGAAAAATTTTGCCATCGTACAGGCAGAAGATGAGCTGGCTGCATTAGGAATGGCGATCGGTGCCAACTGGAATGGTGCGCGTTCTTTTACAGCAACGAGCGGTCCGGGACTTTCGTTGATGAATGAATTTTTAGGTCTTGCGTATTTTGCAGAAATACCGGTAGTACTGGTCGATGTTCAGCGTTCAGGACCGTCAACGGGAATGCCGACGCGTACACAGCAATCCGATTTGCTGATGGCAGCATATGCTTCTCACGGAGATACCAAACATGTGTTTTTAATTCCGTCCACGCCGGCAGAATGTTTTGAAATGATGGCAGATGCCTTTGATTTGGCCGAGGAATTGCAAACACCCGTAATGTTATTAACGGATTTGGATTTGGGTATGAACGACCATATATCTGAACCCTTAAAATGGAATCCGGACAGAAAATATAAAAGAGGAAAAGTATTGACGGCAGAGCAGCTGGATAAACTCGACAGATTCGGAAGATATTTAGATTCAGATAATGATGGTATTCCGTATCGCACAATTCCCGGCACACATCCAAACAAAGGTTCTTTCTTTACACGCGGTTCTTCTCATGATGAATATGCTGTTTATTCGGAAGATTCTCCAACTTATGTGAGAATCATGGACAGATTGCTGAAAAAATTTGAAACAGCAAAACAATTAGTTCCTGCGCCGCATTTATATCAAAAAGAAAATACAAACAAACACGGCTTATTGTTCTTTGGCACTACAACTCAGTCTGCGGAAGAAGCCATGGATTTATTGAAAGAACAGGGAATTGAGTTTGATGCTATCCAGCTAAAGGCATTTCCGTTTAATAACGACGTAAGTGAATTTATTGAAGCACATGAAACTGTTTTCGTTATCGAACAAAACAGAGACGCACAAATGCGCACCCTGCTGGTGAATGAACTGGAAATAGATCCAAAGAAATTAAAGAAAGTATTGAATTTTGACGGCACACCGATTACGGCTGATTTTATCATGAATCAGATTCTAACACAGTTGCCGAAATCGTATTTAAAAAACAAAGAAGTAGCAGAAGTATGACCTATATTAAATCCAAATTTGCGCATCCGCATTTACCAAAAAATAAACTTGGTTTTACGAGAAAAGAATATGAAGGTTCTTTAACGACACTGTGTGCCGGCTGCGGACATGATTCCATCGGCGCTGCCATAGTGGAGGCATGCTGGGAAATGAGCATAGAACCGCACAAAGTGGCGAAGCTTTCCGGTATCGGTTGTTCTTCCAAAACGCCTGCGTACTTTTTAAGTAACTCGCATGGATTTAATTCCGTGCATGGTCGTATGCCATCGGTAGCCACCGGTGCTAACTTAGCCAATAAAGACTTGATTTACCTGGGTGTTTCCGGCGACGGAGATTCCGCATCTATCGGGATGGGGCAGTTTGTGCATGTGATACGCAGAAACCTGAACATGACCTACATTGTGATGAATAATGGTTGTTACGGATTAACGAAAGGACAGGATTCTGCCACCGCAGATGTGGGTTCAAAAAGCAAAGCCGGTTCTGTAAATATGTTTGAAGGAATTGATTTGTGTGGCTTGGCGATTGAGTTGGGTGCAACCTTTGTGGCGCAAAGTTTCAGCGGTGATAAACATCAGTTGGTGCCCTTGATTCAGGCGGCTATTTCACATCCTGGATTTGCGTTGATTAATGTGTTATCGCCATGCGTGACGTTCAACAATAACGTGGGTTCTACAAAATCGTATGATTATGTACGTGAACATGTGGAAGCCACCGGTACAGTAGATTATGTCCCGCCGATGACAGAAATCACGACGGCTTACACGGATGATGAAACGAAGATGGTGGAAATGCACGATGGCTCCTGGCTGCGTTTACATAAGTTGGCGCAAACATGGAATCCGGATGATAAAATTTCTGCAATCAACGCTTTACAGTATTCACATGTAAAAAATGAAATTCTCACAGGATTGCTGTATATGAATAATGAAAGTAAAGAGTTACACAGTTTGTTGAATACAACGGATATTCCGCTCAATAAATTGAATGAATCCGTGCTTTGTCCGGGTATTGAAACACTGGAAAAAATTAACAGTGAGTTCCGTTAATATCGGAAGCATTTTCATCTGGAATACTGTAACTTTAATTAAATTTTCACCATGAAAAAACTTATTTTATTTTTCGTTTTTGCAGCAATTGTATTCCAGTTTACTTCCTGCAAGGTAGAAGACGATCCGACGAATGATAACCCTGATGTAACATCAGTAGTTATTGATACCACTTTAAAGAGTTTTTATGTAAAACCAACACCATCTTCCACCTTCGAAAGTATTTACGCATATGATTTTAGTACATCACCTTTGTTTATTTATTGCGGATTGATTATTAATTTGTATTGGTATGATCCTGTTGCAGAACACGGTATTTATCTGCACTTTAATAATTCTATTGGCGATGCTTTGATGGATGATAACGGATTTTTAAAAGCATTTGATTCCGGTGTTAAAATTGATTCTACGCTGAATGGAACTTGGAGCGGATATGACGATGGTGTTTTTTCTTATGATTACATCGCCAATCCATCTGCAAATAAAGGTAATCTGGCAGGACAAGGCGATAAATATATCGTCTTCAGAGCATATGACGGTGACGCGCCGCAAAATAAATATTACGGTTGGTTGCGCGTAAATGTAGCTGCAAACGGCAGAGATATAAAGGTTCTTTCAGTTGGTTTTCAGAAAAATGCAAATACAAGTTTGCGTACCGGCGAATTGTAAGCAAATAAATATAGCTTAATTTCAAATTCATAATTCATATTTCAAAATGGCAATACCAAGTTTATACAATAAATCTGTTGCAGATGATATCATCAGCAGAATAGAAAAGCTGACACCAGAAACACAGCCTAAATGGGGCAAGATGGATGTGGCTCGTATGTTAGCGCATAGCAATGTAACATATGAATATGTATTCGATGAGCGAAACGATCATCCGAATTTTATCATGAAGTTCATATTGAAAACATTTATAAAAAGCAAGGTAGTTACCGAAACACCTTATCCTCAAAACGGACCAACGGCAGCGGCATTTATCATTGCAGATGCAAGAGACTTTGAAAAAGAAAAAAGCCGACTGATACAATATATAAATAATGTGGTCGCTAAAGGTGCTTCTTATTTTGAAGGAAAAGCATCTTCCAGTTTTGGTGTGTTAACTGCTGTTGAATGGAATAACATGATGTACAAGCATCTGAATCATCACTTAACGCAGTTTGGTGTATAATGCCATTGAGCATTCATCAATGATATTCTTATTTGCAAAATAAAATAAAAATGACAGCAGTAATTTTCTGCTGTCATTTTCATATAGTATTATTTTTGTTAGTTTATTCTGCCTAAGATAAGCTGGTCGCCGGAAGGCAAGGTTAAGCGCAATGCATCGCCGCTGTCTGTAATAAAAAACTGTACATCAGCTTCTTCACCATCCACTTTCAGACTGATTACGCCACTGCTTTTTCCCGACCAGGTGAAATTTGTAACGGTTTCGTTAGAAATTTGAGTAGCACCATCATCTAATCTGAATCTGCGTTCAGAGCCTGTTCCGTCTGCGTTAAATGTTTCCTGTATCACTGAAACATTATTGCCTAAGAACGTTTGTTTTTCCCATTTTCCCAGTAAGCGCTGGTCTATTCCGGAAGTTGGATTGAGGTTGTCTTTTTTGCAAGAGGTGGTGCCTGTTAAAGTAAAGAAGGCGATACAAATAAGTGCGATTGATTTTACTACTGTTTTCATTGTTGTTATTTTTATTGATGAATAATTTGATGATGTAAAATTCTACAAAATCAAATGCTGAAACATCAATAGAAACAATGAATAAGAAAACTCAGGGTTTTCCTTTGGAAAAAGAATTACAAAAAGGGGCTCATGAAAAGGACTCTGCGTGAGTTAATTTAATTCAGCGTTATTAGCGTGAGATGCGCTGAGAAAATTAAAATGAAGAATTATTATTGATAAAATCCATATTCCAGAATGTGATGGTTTTTTGAGAAGAAATCCTGTTCAAATTCATTTAATTTTCTACATATAATTAAGCCATTTTCTGGTGTTTCAATTCTAACTGGGTTTCTTGTTGCAGAAACTCTATTGTCCTTTGTTTTCAGTTTGTAATTAATCAAATAAATAGATTCTAGTTCCATGTGATTGTCAATATAATTTGGATGAATTGCAAAATTTGTACCTTTAGATGAATTTAGTATCGTTGGGTATGCTATTGCATCTATTTTTATTTTATCATGTAACTCATACAAATATCTATAAGATATCCAAGCTGAATATTTATGAAACCGTACAACAGGTTGTTTGTATATTTTTTTTAATTATATTCGTAATTAAATTGAAGTGTATGCAACGTTATTTTATACTAGGCTTGCTGTTATTGATAGGCGTTGGCGTTTATGCCCAGCAACTCGCCCCACAGTCCATCAATAGCGCCGGCGCGAAGCTCTCGTCCGGCAGCGGTTCCTTAAGCTTTACGGTGGGCGAGCT
This sequence comes from Chitinophagales bacterium, assembly GCA_044357355.1. Lineage (GTDB taxonomy): Bacteria > Bacteroidota > Bacteroidia > Chitinophagales > JADIYW01 > JADJSS01. The sequence continues at coordinate 802 of JBIKPT010000108.1, read as the reverse complement.
GAATGTGCTGAAAGCATCCGGCAGCAATGGCAACAGTCTCGGCGGTGGGTTTACCAATGGCGCGGTGAGTAGCACCAGCGTAGTAACGATGTTGCAGCCCAACAAGCAGTTGTTAGAACTGACCGTATTTCCGAACCCCGCCACCGATTTATTGCAAATACAGATAGGCCATACCACGCTGCCCCGCATGCAGCTGCTGATACAGGATATGCAAGGACGGGAAGTATATAGCGGCAACTATGCTGCCCTGAGCGGCACAATAGGCATCAATACAGCCGGTTATGCCAAAGGCACCTATATCCTGAGCGTGCGGGATGAACAAGAAACACTGTTGGGTACGTATAAGGTGCTTAAACAATAAAAAAGTAGTGAGTAGTAAGTAAGTGAGTCAAAGGTGGAATGAAGCACTCTGTAAAGAAGCTTGGGCAGCCAAAACGCGTGGCAAAGCGTGGCAGTGTAGCGTGGGACGATCGTTTTGGCTTGTCCCGATAGCGATCGGGATTGTTTCTTTTTTATCAAGAAAAAAGAAAGACAAAGCATAAGAGAAGATGATTTAAAATAATATTTAGAAACCAGTTATCAAACAATAAAATAAATTATAGCATGAAAAAAATAAGTTTACTCTTCACCATCGTATTACTGGCAAGTATTGCCTACACGCAGGCACCGCCGCAGGCGTTCAACTACAGCGCGGTCGCCCGCAATGCCTCCAACAATCCGATAGCGAACACGACGATTGGCATCCAGATCAGTATTTTGAAAACGAATACGTCCGGTACGGTGGTGTATAAAGAAAACCACT
>JBIKPT010000107.1:0-9987 GCA_044357355.1 Chitinophagales bacterium | reverse complement strand
TGTGCAGGAATTAAATAATGCAGAAATTGCAGATAAACTCTTCATCAGCGAACGTACAGTAGAAACGCACCGAAAGAATATGATTCGTAAATTCAATACAAAAACTATTGTTGGTTTGATTAAATATGCGATGGATCATAAGTTGATTTAAAATTATACTATTTAACCACATAGTTCCGAAACTTCGGAACATAGTTTTCAAAGCAATAAGTAGTAGGCAGAAAATTATCGGTTGGTAATAGGAAAAGATAGAAGTAGCTGCGTTTCTATTCTCTGTTTCTCTTGATAAATTAAATAAATTGCAATGAACGTTGTGCTTTATTTAATAATTCTATGCCTCTATGTGGTTAAAAGAAATTCATCCGTACTACCACTTACTGCAAACTACTCATTATTACGGATATTCGTTTCCGGATTTATAAGCTACTTTTAAACGTCTTCTTTAATCAAAAACCATAAGATGTAAGACAAAACGGAGTTCGCAAGAACTCCGTTTTTTTTAATCAATCTTAAAGGTAATGCCCGGAATTTTTCTGGTAATATTATCAGGACCCATCACTTTTATTTCTTCGATATAATATACTTCACCTGCTTTAGCTTTTTGAATTGCCTTTTTAACTTCAGGCGAAAAATACGGACCGTTATTTTTAAACGTTTCCGCATCACCACCTTTAGGCTGATAAAAGACATTATAACTAAGTACCTTAAATGAAAGCAAGCTGTTCTTCGACATCATATCGTTGATAGATGTGGAAGCTTTCATCTTTTCTGTAGAAGTATTGCTTTGGCTGAATGAAGTCAAGCCTGCAAAAGTCAGTAATAATAAGAATACTTTTTTCATATCGTTTATTTTCCATAAAACGGAAAACAAACTCCATTAGTATATTTCAATATAAATTAATGAAAAAACTCAGCTAAATATCGTTCTGCATCCAAAGCTGCCATACAACCTGAACCTGCTGATGTTACTGCTTGTCGGTAAATTTTATCCTGAACATCACCTGCTGCAAAAACACCTGCTACTTTTGTTTTGGTTGAACCTGCTACTGTAATTAAATATCCGGTTTCATCCATCTCTAACCAGTCTTTAAAAATATCAGAATTGGGTTTGTGACCAATGGCCACGAAAAATCCTTCTACTTTAATTTCAGAAAGTTCGTTGGTTTTATTGTTTTTCAATCGCACACCTTCTACTTTGTGTTCACCTAAAATTTCATCCGTTTCACTGTTCCAGTAAATCGTAATATTTTCTTTGGCAATTACTCTGTCCTGCATTATTTTAGACGCACGCATTTGTTCTCTGCGCACTATCATGTGTACATGCGGACAAAGATTGGATAAATACAAAGCTTCTTCACAAGCCGTATCGCCGGCACCTACAATGGCTACTTCTTTTCCTTTAAATAAAAATCCATCACATACAGCACAGGCAGAAACACCGCTGCCGTTTAATCTTTTTTCAGAAGGCATACCCAGCCATTTGGCTTCAGCGCCGGTCGCAATAATCACCGACTTAGCATGAATCTCTTTTTCTTCATCAATCCATACTTTATGAATAGGTCCTGAAAAATCAACTTTGGTGGCTAATCCAAAACGAATATCCGCTCCGACCCTTTCCGCTTGTTTTTGGAAATCATCCATCATTTTCGGTCCGGTCACCGCATCCGGATAACCGGGATAGTTTTCTACATCAGTAGTGGTCATCAACTGACCGCCTGGTTGTAAGCCTGTATATAAAACAGGTTTTAAATTGGCACGTGCAGCATAAATCGCAGCAGTATATCCTGCAGGACCTGCACCAATAATTAAGCAATTTACAGTTTCTATCATATTAATTAATGAATTAAAAATTTGAGAATTATTGAATCACAAAAACAATGTGTCTATTTATTAAACAACGTGCTAAAGTAAAAAGTTCTATTTGGCTAATGAAATTAAATGATGATGAATTGTCAACACTTGCTCTATTAATGGTTGAGAATGATCATTGTAAATAATAAAATCAGCTTGTTTCATTTTTTCCTCTTCCGGCATTTGTTTATCGATGCGTTCCAGCACTTCCTCTCTGCTTACTTTATCGCGTTTCATGGTTCTGGAAATCCTGTCCTCTAAGGGCGCAAAAACAGTAATCATCTTATCCATTAGTCTGTTACTGCCGCTCTCAAACATAATGGCCGCTTCATACAGTGCATAAGATGTATCCTGATGGGATTGAAACCAGCTGATTGTATCTATAAAGACGGCTGGATGTACAATTGCATTGAGTTGCTGCAATATATTTTTATCGGTAAATGCTAACTTAGCAATGTGTTTTCTGTTTAGCTGACCATTTTCATCATATGCATCATCACCAATTAGATTTTTCAGTTGTTGGATAACATCGGCATCAGAAATCATCAATTCTTTTGCTCTTGTATCAGCATAATAAATTGGAACACCCAATGTGGCAAAAATTTGACAAACGGTGGTTTTGCCACTGCCAATGCCACCTGTGATACCAACTTTTAACATGGAAGCTGAATTTAAAACGGATTTCGCTGAGTTCTAAAGCATAAAATCAACCGAAAAACCAGTTATTTAGTTTCTGTAACGGATGTATTCAACGGTTTAGATAATTCTGAATTGACAGCAGATTTCTCAATTTTTAATCTTGTAGGACCATCCACCTGAATTAAAAATGTTTTATCTTCTTCATTCACAGAAACAATCTTACCGTGGATTCCGGCAATTGTAATGATTTTGTCACCTGCTTTTAGTGTATCAATAAAATTCTGAGCTTCTTTCGCTTTTTTAGATTGCGGACGAATTAAGAAAAAATAAAAAACCACGAACACAAGACCCATCATAACAAATGTTGGCAAGGAACTTTGTGGTGCACCACCTGCCTGTAATAAAAAGAGTAAATTCATATAATAATTTTGAAGTACAAACTTACCTATTTTTTAGATAGCTTTAACCGGTGATGCTGATTAAAACATTTTAGTAACTTTGCTGCTGGAAAATTGTATAATTGATGATTTGTACAATTGAAAATTAGCTAATTTAATAATTAAGAAGACATGCAATTCCTTAAAAATTTAACTATAAACGAAATAAATTCAGGTACTTCAACAGGAAGTAACTGGATAACCACTAAAGATTTATTGGATTCCTATTCACCGGTAGATGGAAAAAAGATTGCCAGTGTTCAGCTTACCTCTAAAGAAGCATACGAGGCAGTAGTAGCCAAAGCTATAGAAGCCTTTGCCATTTGGAGATTAGTGCCTGCTCCCAAACGAGGTGAAGTAGTACGGCAAATGGGCGATGAATTTCGCAGACACAAAGACGATTTAGGCAGACTGGTCTCGTACGAGATGGGAAAAAGCTTGCAGGAAGGTCTTGGCGAAGTACAGGAAATAATTGATATCTGCGATTTTGCGGTGGGTTTATCCAGGCAGTTATATGGTTTATCGATGCATTCTGAACGACCAAAACACAGAATGTATGAACAATGGCATCCGATTGGGATTGTGGGCATTATTTCAGCCTTTAATTTCCCTTGTGCCGTTTGGGGTTGGAATGCGATGTTAGCCTGGGTTTGCGGCGACGTCTGTATCTGGAAACCATCAGAAAAAACACCGCTTACTGCAGTTGCTTGTCAGAAAATAGTAGAAAAAGTAATTAAAGCCAATAATTTACCGGAAGGCTTATCTTGTCTGATCAACGGAGACCATCAGGTTGGCGAATGGATGGCTGCTGATGAACGCATTCCGTTAGTGTCCGCAACCGGATCTACCCGAATGGGAAAAGAAGTAGGTAAAGTAGTCGCAGCACGTCTCGGCAGAAGTCTGCTGGAATTGGGTGGCAACAATGCCATTATCATTACACCGAATGCCGACTTAAAATTGGCAGTCGTTGGTGCTGTATTTGGTGCTACCGGTACTACCGGACAAAGATGTACTTCTACTAGAAGATTGATAATACATTCATCTGTATATGAGTCACTTAAACAGCAATTAGTCAATGCATATGCACAGTTGAGAATAGGAAACCCATTGGAAGATGGTATTCATGTGGGTCCGCTTATTGATAATCATGCAGTTATAATATATCAGCAAGCTATTGAACAATGTAAACTGCAAGGTGGAAAATTTATAGTAGAAGGTGAAGTTTTATCTATAAATAATTATGAATCAGGTAGCTATGTTAAACCATGTATTGCTGAAGTAGATACTCAGTTGCCAATAGTGCAAACGGAAACCTTCGCACCTATTTTATACTTAATGAAATACGATAATTTAGAAGATGCGATTGCTTTACAAAATGCAGTACCACAAGGATTGTCTTCAGCGATCATCACTAACAATATGCGTGAAATGGAAACTTTTCTATCAGCTGCCGGTTCTGATTGCGGTATTGCCAATGTCAATATGGGAACATCCGGTGCTGAAATTGGCGGTGCTTTCGGTGGTGAGAAAGAAACCGGTGGTGGCAGAGAATCGGGTTCTGATGCCTGGAAAGCCTACATGCGTCGTCAAACCAGTTCTGTAAACTACGGAGAAGATTTACCGCTGGCACAAGGAATTAAGTTTGATTTTTGATGAAATATTGCTGATTTACAGCTTATTGTTATTATCTCAGCAATAAAACACTGCCTTTCTTTTCTATTTTTTGCTGGTTGAATAAGGTTACTTCTATAATATAAACATAGTTATCTGCTGTTGCCGGCTGATTTTTATATGTTCCGTTCCATTCTGTACTGATGTCATTACTTATAAAAACGAGTTCGCTGTAGCGATTGTAAATTTTGATTGAAAATGACTGAGAACCGGCAAAAAAGACATCAAAATCGTCATTTACTCGATCTCCATTGGGCGTAAATGCCGTTGGAACAAAGATCTCCGAAATGGGAACTTTAATAACTACAGAAGCTGTATCGACACAACCATTGGTAGCATTAACAGATACGTTATAAATAGTGTTTTGTTGTGGCTTTGCTATAGGATTTTCACAATCCAGGCAACTTAAATCACCGGATGGCAACCAGTTCCAGCTCGATGGAATTCCATTTTCATATCTCGGTTGTAATAGAATTGAATCGCCGGCATTAACAGTTTCCTCTGCATTTAAACTTGTTGAGAAATTATTTTGGAAAAATGTAACCGTTGATATAAAAACACTATCGCAGGAAGATCCGCTTTTAATGGTATCTGTATAGATTCCGGAAGTTATAACAGACTGACCACCAGGCAATATGAAAGTCTGACCTTCACACACTAAAGTATCCAATCTAATAGTTGTAATTCCGGAAAAAGAGATAGTATATTCAACAATACTGTCACAAGAAAATGGAATAGTATCCGTATAAATACCTGAACTTGTTATTACTCGACCATTACTTAAAGTCAACTGCTGACCAGTACAAAGGTTTCGTTGGATTTTTGTTAAGGATGGACTTCCAATGCTTAGTTCAGTATATAAAATACTGTCACAGCCTGAAGAAGATATAAAAGTATCAATATAAATGCCCGGAATGGTATAGGTATTTGCACCAATCGTAATTTGATCACCTGAACAAATTTTAACCGTATTTACTTTAAATTCTGTTTTGCAACAAGATGAACCTCCTGAAGAACTCACAATTTCTGTGATATTACTGCATCCAACATCATTTGAAAAAATATTATTTAATAAAATAGCAGGATTATTTGCCTTAATTTTATTGACTAACTCACAACAGGTTAAGCTCTCATTTACCCAAATATCAATAGTTTTTAGTATAATGGCACTATCTATACCTAGTAAGCTGGTGAGCATAGGATTACCATATATAGACAAGCGTGAAACGTTTAGAACTGACTCCAATCCATCTAAACTTGTCAGCGTACTGTTACTGAAAACAGACAAGGTATTTTTTACTTTTTGAAGCCCGTTTAATCCATCTAAGGTAACAAGAGATAAATTATATTTTACTTCCAGATTTGCAGTAACACTATCTAATGACTCTAATCCGTTCAAACTTAATAATGACTCATTGTGACTAATAATTATATTGCCGGCAGTTTGTAGATTATTTAACCCGTTTAAGCTTATAATCAATGGGTTATCTCGGATATTCAAAAATTCTACATGATTCAGCACATTCAAAGCCTGAAGACTGGTGATGTTGTTTCCTGAGATGATTAATTTTCCGGTTACTCTGTTGCAGCCCGAATAATTTATAGGAAATGAATCTACCTGACTTTGCCTGCTGAGTATAAGGCTGTCAGACCTTGAAATACAATTACCTGCAACTAAATTAGAAGAAAAGAAAAATATAAACAGTATCGGTAACAGTTGTTTCAAAAATGAAATAATTTGTGCAAAATTATACATTTATAATCCGGTATTCTTTGCGTTCTGTAAAGAAACATTTTAATTTTATATAATCTTTCCATTTTTTACCTTTTTCAAACGCACATCAGTTCGAATATCCACAAAATGTCAATAATAATTTTGTATTAACATAGAAAAATGGTATCTTTGCATTCCGAAAATAACATCGGAATTAAATTAGACGACATTAAGATGACAACAACTCAAAAACAAGACATTTTTAAAGAATTTGGTGGTGCAGCCACTAACACAGGATCTGTAGAATCTCAGGTAGCTTTGATTTCACACAGAATTAACCACATTTCAGGTCACCTGAAAACGAACAGAAAAGACTTCTCTTCTACCCGTTCACTTTACAAATTAGTTGGACAAAGAAAAAAATTATTGAAATATCTGGCTCACAAAGATATCATTCAATACAGAGCACTGATTGAAAAACTTGGATTACGAAAATAATCCTATTCTTATACAGCGAGGCTAATGCCTCGCTTTTTCATTTTTATACACTTTTAAATATATATAATGCAATTTAATATTCATACTCAAACAGTAGATATTGGCAATGGCAGAACAGCTACCATTGAAACAGGTAAAATGGCTCGTCAGGCAGATGGAGCAGTGGTATTGCGTGTAGGTAACTGTATGTTACTGGCTACCGCGCAAGCAGCAGATCAACCAAAAGAAGGAATTGATTTTTTTCCTTTAACCGTTGAATATCAGGAAAAATTTGCGGCAGCAGGTCGTATACCTGGCAGTTTCCACCGCAGAGAAGGCAGAGCAAGTGATTACGAAGTATTGATTTGTCGTATTGTAGACCGAGCTATTCGTCCTATGTTTGCAGATAACTTCAAAAATGATACACAGGTTTTAATTTACCTGATTTCTGCAGATGAAAATGTTGAACCGGATTCATTGGTTGGATTGGCAGCATCAGCGGCATTAAGCATCTCTTCTATTCCGTTTGAAGGACCAATTTCAGAAGTTCGCGTAACAAAAATTGACGGACAGTTTGTTGTAAACCCAGCACCAAAAGAAGCAGAAAAAGCTGAATTAAACGTTATCATTGCAGGTACTGTAGATAACATATTAATGGTAGAAGGCGAAGCGAAAGAATGCAGTGAAGCAGATTTGGTAGAAGCCATTAAAGTAGGTCACGAAATTATCATTAAGCAATGTAATGCACAATTAGAATTGCAACAGAAATGTGGTAAAACCAAAATGGAAGTTGCTGTTCCGGAAGAAGATGAAGAGTTAAAACAAAAAATCAAACTCTTTGGTGAAGAACGTATCGCAGCTGTAGCATTATCAGGTTTAGCCAAACACGAACGCAAAATCTTGCTGAAAGCAATAAAAGATGATTTCATGGCTACATATCCTGAAGAGGATTTAGAAATTTTCAACCAGGAATTATTCAAAAGATATTACAGCAAACTGGAAAAAACAACCATCAGAAATGTAGTGTTGGATAAGAAAATCCGTTTAGACGGCAGAAAAACAGATGAAATTCGTCCGTTGATAATGGAAGTGGATATTCTGCCTTCACCACATGGATCAGCTCTGTTTACCCGTGGTGAAACACAATCACTGACAACTGTTACTTTGGGTTCAAAAACAGATGAGCAGATGATTGACAAAGCAGAAGATTTGACGTTTAATAAGTTCATGTTACATTACAACTTCCCTCCTTTTTCTACAGGTGAAGTGAAAATGTTGCGTGGTACTTCACGTCGTGAAGTCGGACATGGTAATCTTGCCATGCGTTCATTGAAACAAATGCTGCCAGGTGAAGATGAAAATCCATATACAATACGTGTAGTTTCTGATATTTTAGAATCTAACGGTTCTTCGTCTATGGCTACGGTTTGTGCAGGTTCACTAGCATTGATGGATGCTGGTATACCATTTAAAAAACATGTATCCGGTATTGCCATGGGTATGATTGCTGAAGATGGTAAATATGCCATTTTGTCAGATATCTTAGGTGACGAAGATCATTTAGGTGATATGGATTTTAAAGTGACCGGAACCAAAGATGGTATTTGCGGTGTACAAATGGACTTAAAAGTGGATGGACTTTCTTATGAAGTATTGTCTGAAGCATTAGATCAGGCTAAAAGAGGTCGTCTTCATATTTTAGCAGCTATGGAAGCTTGCATGCCAACATATCGTGCTGATTTAAAACCACATACACCAAGAGCTGAAAGTATTAATATACCTAAGGAGTTTATAGGTGCGGTAATCGGACCTGGCGGAAAAATTATTCAGGATATTCAGGAAAAAACAGGAACTGTTATTACAATTGAAGAAAATAAAGAGAAAGGCATCGGTAAAGTAACCGTATTATCTAATAACAAAGACAATATGGCTGCGGCTTGGGCTCGTATCAATGCAATTGTTGCCATCCCTGAAATTGGAAATGTATACGAGGCTGAAGTTAAATCTATCATGCCTTACGGTGCATTTGTAGAATTTATGCCTGGAAAACAAGGTTTATTACATATTTCAGAAATATCTCATTCCCGATTAGAAACACTGGAAGGTGTCTTAAAAGAAGGTGAAAAAATACAAGTTAAATTACTCGAAATTGATAATAAAACCGGCAAATTTAAATTAAGCAGAAAGGTATTACTTCAAAAAGATGCTCCTCAGGCTTAACTGAAAATCATACATATTATAGATAATGGTCAGCTTTTTGCTGACCATTATTTATTTGCAGATACCAGTTTATAGGGATTTGTTACTTTTTTTGTTAATTTATTGTAACATTTTTTAACAACTATCGTATATTGTATAGAACTATTATGCTGCTTATGACATTTTTATACAAAAGATTTACTTTTCTTACTTTGAATTGTGTTAAATGTAGCATGTTTATTTTTTAACCCAACTAGACTGACAGTACATGAAACAATTAAAGATTACTACTAAAATCACCTCGCGTGACAGTTTTTCCATTGACAAGTACCTGAGTGAAATTTCTAAACTTCCAATGATGTCGGAAGATGAAGAAGTATTGGTGGCTAAAAGAATCCGTGAAGGTGATTCTACTGCTATGGAAAAGTTAATTCAGTCTAACTTGCGCTTCGTGGTTTCTGTTGCCAAGCAATATCAAAATCAGGGACTCGCCTTAAATGATTTGATAAATGAAGGCAATATCGGTTTGATTAAAGCAGCCACTAAATTTGATGAAACCAAAGGTTTTAAGTTTATTTCTTATGCAGTTTGGTGGATCAGACAATCTATATTGCAGGCTTTGATTGAGCAACCACGTGTAGTGCGCTTGCCAATGAATAAAGCAACCATTTATAATAAAATTCAAAGATCCATAGTTGACTTTGAACAGAAAAATCAGCGCGAACCATCTAATGACGAATTGGCGGAAATACTGGAAATGAAACCGGATGAACTCGCCATTCTGCGTGCTACACTCACCTTCCACTTGTCTATAGATTCTCCGATTAATGACGACGACGAAACCACCAGCCTGGATATGATGTCAGATAGCACGATGGCAACACCGGACAGCAATCTGATTGACGAATCTTTGCACGATGAACTGGAACATGCCTTACAGTCTTTATCAGAAAGAGAAGTGGAAATTGTAAAATACTATTTCGGATTAAATGAATTTAA
>JBIKPT010000106.1:0-10022 GCA_044357355.1 Chitinophagales bacterium | reverse complement strand
GCCGCCTGCTTTTGTGTTGACTGCAGAGTTTGATCCGTTGAAAGATGAAGGAAGGATTTATGCGGAAAAAATGAAAGCTGCAGGAAATATTGTCTTACATAAAGAATACAAGCAACTGGTGCATGGATTTTATAACCTTCCGAAATTATCGGAGGAAAGCATGCAGGCACACTTTGATGTGCAGGCATTCCTAAAGAAAGTGCTGTAATTATTTTTTATTGGTACTCAAGACCATTTTTAGCTTGAGTTTCGCTCCAAGCGACATAACGTCTACTAAATCCTGAACGGTCAGGTTTTCTGCTACACGAAGTACAACGGTTGGATCTTCATTGTTTTCCAATGCAATTTTTAAAGCATTTTCCAATCCGTCTAAAGGCAATTCTGTTGTATTGATGTAATAGCGTTTGTCAGCTGTAACGGATAGCGTAACCGGTTGCTTTGCCAGTTGTTCTGTACTGTTTGCTTTTGGCAGCATCAGTTTGATTACATTCGGATTGGCAATAGTGGAAATAATCAAAAAGAACAACATCAAAAAGAACATAATATCATTCATAGATGCCATGGCATCTTCATCGTGAAACGGTCTTCTTCTTTTGATATTCATACAATTGTTATTCTGAACGAAGTGAAGAATCTTTAATCCTGAACTTCATTGATTAATTATTTATTTTACCGGTTTTTGAATGCCTTTAACAAATTCAAAAATTTGTTTTTGCAGTTTCATAGAATAGTTATCTATCAATGTCAGTAAAAAATGATAACCCATAAAAGAAACAACACCTACAATTAAACCGGTGGCAGACGTAATCATTTTCTGATACAAACCTGCAGAAATGGTTCCAATGGAAATATCTGCTGATTGCGAAATGTTATAGAAAATCAAAATAACACCTAGAATTGTACCGATAAAACCTAAACGTGGCGCAACACCGGAAATCATACTGATCCAGCTCATGCGTTTTTCCATTTCATTTAATTCTATGTTTGATTGTATTTCCAATGCTTTTTCAATGTGATCTATAGGTTTTCCCAGTTGAGAAATACCGGATTGTAAGACATTGCCTAAAGCAGACTTGTCTGCTGTACATAATGCATCCGCACCCTGGATATTTCCGGCATATAATTTATCCAGTACATCACGAACCAGATTATCATGAATGCCGGAGCGTTGTCTGAAAAATAAATAGCGCTCAATGATGAAAAATATCGCAATGGCTAAGAATAATATCAATGGTATCATGATAACACCGCCTTTCATGAGTAATTCCAGCACAGATAATTCCTTTATCGGCGTTGCTGCCGCTGGCATAATGGAATTGGCTGTATCTAAAACGGTGGTTGCTGCTTGCAAAAGTATTCCCATAATTAAAAAATATTTTTAACAAAATTAAGATTTTACCTTGAACGTCAAAACAGAATGTACTATTGTGTTGTGGATAACTGTATTTTGATACTTTTTAACTAAATTTAGCTTTCAATCATCTTGTATGCCACTTTCTGTAAAATTAATACTGCTTTTTTCGTTGATCGGTTTCCATATCGATACATATGCTCAAACAAATAGCATGCCTGAATATAATTTGAATAAAAATTATCCGGGTGCAGAATATAAATTCTCTTTTGTCCATATTTCAGACACACATATTGGAGAAGGATTGGGCGATTATGGGACACCTGGATTTTACAACGATACTATGCCGGCTATTGACGAAAGTGAACCAGCTGTTCGATTGCAAAAAGCAGTTCAATTGATCAATGCTAACAGAATGGCAAAAAACATAAAATTTGTAGTTGTTTCAGGCGATTTAACCGGCAGTGCAGAGAAATCCGAGTTTCTTAAATTTAAAGAAATAATGAGTGATTTGCAGGTGCCTTATGTGCCGGTCATTGGAAATCACGATGTGTGGCCATATGTGCGCTATCAGACAGAAGCACCTTTCGCAAATGGCGATTCTGTCATGAATGAAGTTTTCGAAGATGTTTTTGACAGCAACAGGCTATTTTTTGACAACTGGAACGATGGAACTCGTTTAACCAGAACGTATAATCCGGAAACACAGAAAGAGCATTACCTGCAGAATTTTTCATTTGAGTACGACGGATTTATTTTTTACGGACTCGATTTTAATCCACGATATCATGTCAATAAACCGGAACCCGGAATCGGTCCGGAAGCAAAGATCATGGACTGGACCGGCGGCACTTTTCAATGGTTGAAAAGAGAATTGGAAATAAATCTTAACAAGAAAAAGCACAACGTATGCTTCATTACACATCATCCTGCTACTGATAATATTTTATTTATTTTATCAGGATTTGTATTTGATATTGCTGAGTATACCAAAATGCACTCTATGCTTTCGCCTTTTGGCAGGCATCTTGGACTCTGGATGGCCGGTCACATTCATATAGATTACGACTATCCGTTGGTGAATAATGTAATGCATGTACGTGGAATTGCAGCCAATAAGGATTTTGATGCTGCACGTTTTCAAATCATAAATGTGTATGAAATACCGGAAGTGACAACGCTGAATCCGACAAAATTAACAGAGCAGATCAGTATTTTCCCCAATCCGAACAACGGAAAATTTACGGTGTCGGAAGAATTGTTTCATTCCGATACTAAACTAAGATTATATTCTATTCTTGGAACACTCATCTTTGAAAAACAAATGAAAGAGTTTTCTGCAGGTAATGAGTATTATGAATTCGATTTCTCTTTTTTGCCAGTAGGTTCTTATTACCTTTCTGTAGAAGATGGAGATAAAATATACACACAACGTTTGGTTATTCAGTAACTATTGTTGAAGCCATTTCTCCATATCTTCCTGGTCCAACTCTAAACCATTGCATTTTTTTCTGACAACACTATTGTCCACGTACATAATAATTGGCAGACTTATTCCTGCAATTTGAATCCAGTTTTTTGCGCCTAAAAATAAATTATGAGGAATAGATTCCGCATGCGTTTCATCAAAAAATTCTGTTAAGAGTTCTTTGTCGCCATTTAAAGCCAGATAAAAAGGAATATCCGGATTTTTTTTGTGCATGATATAAATTTTTTGTGCTGCGATTTTACAATGAGGACAAGTCAGACTCAAGAAAGCAATGATATGTTTTCCTTTTCTGAGATCTATTGCCGGAGTTTCTTGCTGGTCTTTTCTGTACATTAATTCTAACGGAACTTTGTAATTAATATTTTCTTTATCCATGGTAGAGCTAAACGTGGCATTCAGCGGATATACAAAAAAGCCTAAACACATGGACGCAATAAATAATACAGGTGTAATTATTTTCTTCCATTTTAAATTCCAGAAATCTTTTTCTGTTGACAGATAACAAACAATACAAGTGGCTATTAAGGCTACATTTTTTAAGATACCTTGTAACGGTGTCATTTTTACGGCTTCACCGAAACATCCGCAGTTTCCGGTGTTTCCTTCAACAATAATTTTGTAGGTAAGATAAATACAGAAAAAAACCAATAATGCCACCGCAAATTTTAAGGTAAATTTTCTTAATGAAATATTCAGAATTAATAACATTCCCAGAAAAAACTCCAGCCCAATAAAAAAGCGAGCCATATAGGGTGCCGTTTTCCAGGATGCGACACCAATATCTACAAACTGATATTCAAAAGGTTCCATCGGATATATTTTTGTAGCAGCTGACATAATAAATACTAGCCCGATAGATATGCTTAACAGAATTGTAATTATTTTTTTCATTTCTGTAAAGCTAACTAAAAAAAAACGGTCCGGGAGGCGGACCGTTTTTTGAATTTATTAAAGATGTTCTATTATTTTATTTTGCAGCTAATGTTGGAGTTTAATGTTCTTAAGTCTGATTGCCTGCCGTCACATACTTTTTTAGCGTCCAGTAATTTTGTATTTGGGTAGGTTTCAACAACATTGGTAGAAGTTCCGTCTGTGCATTCACATTGCCAGTCTTTTACACAAGAGGTAACTCCCAGTAATATAATTGAGAGAACGGTTAAAAGGGTGATTTTTTTCATGGTAGAAAGCTTAAAATAGTTAATGACAATTAATATTAAGCAATTTTTATGATAAAATAAATAGTTAATTTTGAAAAGCATAACAAAAGTCATTTTTTGAAAAGCAAATTTCTGTGTACATTTGCATTATAATATATTAAACTATGGCAATTCCACAATTTAATCACTTAACGGAAGACGAAAGAGTCTTGTTGTATAGCACACCGGCATTAGTAACCTACCTGATTGGCGGTGCAGACGGCGATTTTGATACAAAAGAAGAAGTCCAGTCAGAGCATGTAGTACGAATACGCACGGCAAACGGTGATCCTTTAATGTTCGATTTTTTTAAACACGTAGAGCAAACGTATTTTGACCAGTTGGATGCGACCGTTAAAAAATACGGTAATCTTTCGGTTGCAGAACGTACAGAGTTGATTGTAAATGAGCTGACAAAATTAAATGTTATTCTGCCAAAGGTAGATGAATTATACGCTCGTGTATTCCTGAAATCTTTGAGGAGTTTAGCAAAAACAGTGGCTGAAGCTTCCGGCGGTGTCATGGGGTTTTTAGAAGTTTCTTATGAAGAAGAACATTTGATGGGCTTAAATATGATTACTTATAACCCATAATGGACGTTAAAAACGAGATACAGGGGAAGCCTATTCCGCCTCAATTACAAAAAATTGCCAGACTTACAAAGCTGATGGATAGTCAGTTTCGTGTTCCCGGAACGAACTTTACTTTTGGTATTGATCCGATTATCGGATTAATTCCCGGATTAGGTGATTTACTGGACTATGCAATTTCAGCATATATTCTGGTAGCAATGGTTCAAAATGGAGCAAGCGGCAGATCTGTTGCAAAAATGATTTTGAATATCACGATAGACGGAATTATTGGTTTAATTCCTTTTATAGGCAGGTTTTTCGATTTTTTCTACAAAGCAAACAGACGTAATCTGATTATAGCGGTAGAACATTTTGAAGAAGGCAGGCATAAAGGCAGTGCATGGCCAATTGTTTTACCAATACTTGGAGTGCTGGCAATCATTTTTATTTTATTAGCGCTGTTAACTTTTTATATTGTTAAATACACGCTGATTTTCTTGTTTCCAACCGGTGGTATTTAAAATTACGATGCAGGCATAAAAAAAGGATTCTATTATATTGAATCCTTTTTTTTGTTTTTGTTGTTGATTTTATTCATCATCGTCGTCGTTGTCGTCGTCAGCAACTTCGTCATCGTCGTCGTCATCGTCGTCATCTTCATCATCGTCGTCGTCAGAAAATCCGTATTCCAGATCATCAGCACTTTTTACTCTGCCTTTGGCTTTTCTTTTTGGAGAATCATCTTCGTCACTTTTGTCAAAATCATCAAAATCACCACCTGCACCAACCGGTATCTCTTTCTCAGATATCGGAGCTGTCACATCCGGGAATAACTCATCTTCATCGTAATCATTCACCATTTTCTGTAACTGAGTACTTACTTTAACCAAATAAGAATATTCACCCAGTTCGATGGGAACTGCAGATACTAATTCTTTCTTAGCGTTCGTAAATTTGATGATGCCTTTATTGTAACCATGAGGATATTTATCAGATAAAGCTTTTAGTACTTCGTCCGGAACATTTTTATAATCTACAATTATTTTTCTGAATCCGCCCGGAGGAGGAGGAGGAGCCATTCTCACCACTACTGGTTCTGGTTTTTTAGACTTTTTACTGTCAGCTTTTTTAGTGCTTTCAACGGGTTCTGCTTTCTTAATCTCTTGTTTAACAGGAACGGATGTTGTTTCTTTCTTTACAGATGTTGCTTTTTCAACTTTTGGAGACGGTTTTGCTTTAACCGATTCTACATTCTTGCTTTTCTTTTTTTCAGGTGTTTGTTCTTTTGCCACAGCTTTTGAGGGTTTTGTGTTTTTTACAGGAGTTATTGATTTAACAGGAACAGCTTTAGCTGTTGGTTTTGTATTTATTTTTTTGCTTGTATCTTTTTTTACGGCAACCTTAGTTGCTACTGCTGCCGATTTCTTAGGTACAGGTTTTACTGGTGTTTTTGATTTTGAAACTGGTGTTGCTTTCTTTGCTGGTGTTGCTTTTTTAGCAACAGGTTTTACTGAAGTCTTCGGTTTGGAAACCGGAGTTACCTTTTTTGCAGGTACAGCTTTTTTCACAACAGCTTTAGTTGCTGTTTTTGCCGCCTTTTTTGGTTCTTCTTTTTTTGTTTTTTTTCCCACAGACAGTAAGTTGTTAATGAGTTTTAAAATCATTGGCTAATGTAAAATGAATTCAACCAAATATGCAAATATTTTTTAAAAAAAATTAAAAAACAGGTAACCTTTTTAATTTTTAGCACATAAAAGAGATAATTACAAGGAAAAACTGATTTTTATAGTTTATTAATTGTCACTTGCTATTCTTTCATTGCTTGTTCTATCAATCTTTTATACGGATAAAAATCCACCTGAACAGTGTGTCGTGCAGAATCATTATATCGTTTGCGCATTTCATCACGGTCTTGCTTTATTGCACGTAACATTATTGTTTTTTCCGGTAATTTTGTTTTTCTGGTAAGAAGTGCAGCTATCCATTTTGCCTGCACTTCTGATAAAGGCATAATAGCACCCAGGGGCTGAATTAATCCTAAGAAAAATAAATTTTTATGCTCAGGATGTATTACTTTATGATATAGTTGTACATCATTGTCTTTAGGATCCAAAAAGTCTTTATCAAAAAATGGAAAAGTCATTTGATAACCGGTACAATGAATCATGTTATCAAAAGTAGCGGATGTTCCATCTTCAAATAAAACATTCTTTCCGTTTAATTTTTTGATGTTTGGTTTAATGCTTATTTTTCCGTGTCCAACTTTATTTAATAAATCCTGAGAAATCGTTGGATGTTCCTTTAATATAGGTCTTTTTGGCGTTGGTACACCATATTTTTCCTGTTTTCCAACATTAATCTGTAAGGCAGTTTGCAGTGCCATTCGCTGGATGGACAGTGGTGCATAGGCCAGCGGTGGTTTCGAAATATGATCAGTAGGAATTCCGAATAAGTACTTTGGTATAATATAAGCACCACTTCTGGTGGAAATAACCACTTTTTTGGCAACAGTTGTAAGCTCACAGGCAATATCTACCGCTGAATTTCCAATTCCGACAATTAAAACTTCCTTGTCTTCAAAACCATCCAGTGTTTTATAGTCATGAGCATGTGAAATGCTGCCATCAAATGTGCCGTCAAAATTTGCATATTTCGGATTCCAGTGATGACCATTACACACTAAAACAGCATCGTATTCTTTTGTACCCGTTTTGTCCGTTGTTACTAAATATGTTTCGCCTTTTTTTTCAACATGCGTCACAGTCGTTTTAAAATATATTTTATTACGAAAACCAAAATGAGTGACATAATCCGAAAAATACTGATGAATGAGTGAATGGTGCGGATAATCCGGGAAATCATCCGGCATCCGATAATCCGAATAAGACATCATTTGTTTAGAAGTATTAATGCATAATGATTTGTAAATTGAATTTTGACCATTATCGTTGTTGTACCACCATAAACCACCCACATCAGATCCTTTTTCATAGCAATCAAAATCCAGGTTGTTTTCTTTTAATGTTTTACAAGCTGCAATGCCGGAAGCACCGGCACCAATAATACAAGCTTTCATATGTTAATATTTACCAAAGGTGATAGGTTGTCAGATACAATTATACAAAATAATCATTTAAAGTAATGTTTTTACAAATCACAAGTAAATTTTTCAGAAAAGACTAAGTTAGAATGGAATTCTGATTTCTTATTACCGGTGATGTGATTTTTATCATGTCAGTTTTCAACATTAATTCCGAACTTTAGTAAAAATAAAGATAATTGAGTAGGCTTTTTCAAATTACTTTTTGAAAATAAAATAACAGTACATTTCTGTATATTTAAAAATTAAATTTTGCAACCATGAAAAAAATTATTGTAACTATCGATGCCGTAACGTATAATGAACATGCATTAGAATATGCAATCGGAATTGCAAGGCGTTCCGGCGGGATGATTTTAGGCGTTTTCTTGCATGATATGTCATATATATGTGCAGATTTACCCGGAATTTTTGATTTGGTTCCTGTAGAGTATAATAATATCATCAAACAACAGCATGAAGATCATGAAAAGCTGGAACTCAATCTTAAATTATTTAATGAAAAATGCAATGAAGAAAATATAAAACACAAAGCGCATTTCCATGATGGAACCGACATCGTCAATTTTCTCGTCAATGAGTCCGTATTTGCCGACATACTGGTTTTAGATGAGCACATGAGTTTTACATTGTCCAATCAACATGAGTTATCTAATTTTATAGTGGATGTGTTAGAAGATGCACATTGTCCGGTGTTAGTGGTGCCAGGTAAATTTGCTCAGGTCGATAACGTGTTTTTATGTTATGATGGAACGCCTTCGAGTGTTCATGCTATAAAAATGTATTCTTATCTTTTTCCGGAATGGAATCAGAAGCCAACTACCTTGCTTTCATTTAATTCCACAGCTTCCAATCATTTATCAAATAGTGAAAATATAAAAGATTTATTGCATCAGCGTTTCACTAATTTGTCCATTGACGTAGAGCATGAAAAAAGAGCATCAAACGCTATTTTAAGTTATTTTAAGCTGTATCAGGATAATTCATTTATCGTAATGGGGGCATACGGTAGAAATTCATTCTCCAGGTTTCTGAAAAAAAGTATGGCGAATACGATCATTAAGGAAATTAAAGCACCTGTATTTATTACTCACGAATAAAATTCTTTAATAATGGCAATCAAAAAGAACACAAAAGTAAATGTGCCCAAAAAGAAGGTGGCACCCGTAAAAAAAGTCACTAAGCCGGCTGTTGTAAAAAATCCGGTTGCAACACTTGTAAAAAAAGAGGTTGCAATTATTTCAAGTCCTTTTTGGAATATTTGGGATGCCGGAAATCAATATAAAGTAAGAGTGTCAATTCCGGGACTTACTAAAAAGAACATTAAAGTGCATGTGGTTGGAAATAAACTCACCATTAGCAGTGAAAAGCAAACAGAAACCAAAACAGAAAAGAAGAATTACCTGATTCAGGAATATTCTTTTGATTCCTGGAGCAAAACAATCGCATTGCCTCAGAAAATTAAAGAAGAGGACGTGAAAATCAGCTATAAAGACGGTTTGTTAAAAATAGGACTGAAAAAAGTATAGCCTTTTCTGATTTGTAAAATATTGCTTTCTGTTTTTAGAATAATTAATAACATTCCTTTAAAGTCTGTCTTCTTATTTTTGATGATTAAATGGGTATGGTATTCATATCATTTATCTTAAATAAGAAAAGTCATGATTGAAACAGACATTTGTATAATTGGCGCAGGTCCGGTAGGATTGTTTGCCGTATTTGAAGCGGGTTTATTGAAATTGCGCTGTCATCTGGTGGATTATTTACCACAGCCAGGCGGACAGCTTTCAGAAATTTATCCTAAAAAACCTATATATGACATTCCTGGTTTTCCAACTATTAATGCACAGGAGCTGGTAGATAATTTAATGGAACAAGGCAAGCCGTTTAATCCTACATTTACTTTAGGCGAGCGTGTAGAAGGTATCAAAAGACTGGAAGATGGTTCATTCGAACTGACTACTCATCTGGATACAAAAATTCACGCAAAAATAATTTGTATAGCAGGCGGACTCGGTGTATTTGAGCCACGTAAACCGGCTATCGAAAATTTAGCAGCCTATGAAAAAAACGGTGTCGAGTACATGGTGCTGGACCCGGAAAAATTCCGCAACAAAAAAATCGTTATAGCAGGAGGCGGAGACAGTGCATTAGACTGGACGCTATTCTTAGCGGATGTAGCAGCAGAATTAACCATGGTACACAGAGGTGAAATGTTCCGCGGTGCACCGGATAGTGTGGATAAAGTGAAAGAACTTGCAGCCAGTGGAAAAATTAAACTGGAGCTAAGCTCTAACATTACAAATCTTCATGG
>JBIKPT010000260.1:0-2900 GCA_044357355.1 Chitinophagales bacterium | reverse complement strand
ATAATATCGATTATTCAAAATACAAAATAAAAAAAGCGTTAAGACATCGTGGAACTATAGACACAACCATCTATTACTATAATGGCGAAAATACTGACGAATATTCTGCATATAATAACACTACAACAAAATATCTTAGAAAATACATTAAAATTGGAAACCAATTTGATTTAGAATTTTATTCAAACAGTGTTAAAACTCATGAAGGTATTAGTATACTAAACGCACAGGGGTTTATAGATTCTTCGCGCTTAACATATATTCCAACTATGAGTTTTAACAACAGAAGTAAAAGTTATTTTGATGCAAATGGTTTTGCTATCCGAGATATAAATGATTATAACAGTTACATAAATGATGTTAAGAAATTTTATACTGCTGCAGGTGATTTTAAATATTGGATTTATGACTTTTATTATCCAGCAACACCAGCAGATAATCAAAGAGATTCCATTGTTTTTGAATTCGATTTAAGTAAACCATTGCATGTATTATTTGAATTTGCATTGCAAGAAAGATATGGCAAACCGAATCAACATTTGGTAACAAAGAGACTAACTTATAACACACTTGCTGGCAATGTTTTGAAATCTACCAGAGAATACAAATATGAAGTAGATGCAAATGGTTTGGTTACAAAAAGAATTAATACGTCATATTCACAACCTGGAAACATACTAACAACCAGCGATACTACATATTATAGTTACTATATGAATTAAAGATGTCTTAACTGGAAGAACCATTCAATTTGAACACTTAAAATAATAAAGACACTACGAAGTAAACCAAATAAATAACGTGTAGAGTTTATAAAACTACAAGCAACTAATTAATAAATATTATGATGAGAATAACAAAACTACTAACAATTATGGCAATAGTAATGCTTGCTGTAAGTTGCAAAAAAGACAAAAATTCCGGTGGCAACACAGGTCAGGAAATTTTAACGATGAAAGTAAACGGCGTAGATTGGGTTGGCGATGACAACTTAGCTGGCTTTAAATTAAACACTAATAATAAAGCTAATTTCGGTGGCAGACAAACATCAACGGATGAGACATTATCTATGAATAATGTAGAAGTAACCACTACAGGTTCTTATATAATCAATAAAGCATTATCACAAAATTTTACATTTTTAAAAGATGGTGCTTCACCAAAATCATATTCAGTTTCTACAACCTATCCAAAATCAAGAGCCACTTTTACGGTTACCAAAATAAACGAAGGCACATCGATATTAGATAATTTAGAAGGCACATTTTCAGGCGTTTTATACCACAGCGCAACTGATTCTGTAGTAATTACCAACGGTGTTTTTACGTTCAATTAATTCATGGAAATCTTTAAAAATGAAACTTATGCATAAATCAACAATTTTAAAATCAACTTTTATTTTTGCAATCTCTATTCTATTATTTTCTTGTGAAAGAGAAACAAACAGTGATGGAAATTTAGATCAATTTAAATTAACTGCAACCTTTGATGATGGCGAAACCATTACGTTTAAACAATTTAATCCTGATGAATCTGATGCTGGTTTGCTTTCTTGTGGTTGCTATTTTGATGGTGACAATATGTCTATCGGTTTTGGCGCAACTAACTTTGCAGATCCGAGTAAATCCAATGGTTTTGATGTTAGTATAAATGTACCAAATGTAACCACGCAACGCAACTACGAATCAAGAGAAGAAAATGCAGATGCTACAAATGCAACAGCATATTTACAAAGACTTGCAACAGGTGTTGCTGGTGTTAAAGTATATAATAACGTTGAAAATTTTAGAAGATCTGTAAATAGTAGTGGTTTTTGTATTCGAGAAGAACTTCCTGTAGATTTTCAAACTGTTGATGTAACCAGTTACAGTAGCACTAATGGTGGTACAATTGAAGGTACTTTTAATATTAATGTTTATTATAAACAAACTGCATGTGCTACTTACGAAAAAGAACGCATTACTGGTGTTTTTAAACTGAAAAGAATAAATTTCTGATAAGCTGTTTCTAAAATGTATAATATGAAAAATCTATTAAAATTATTTTTATTGGCTCTGATTTTCAACAGTTGCACACCAGAAGATCTGGTGAATGACCCTGAATCCGCTAATACACCGAAAATCAACGTAGTAAAACTCATCAGAGATGGCGATACAACTGCTTATATATTTCGACACCACCAGGCTCACTTCGGTATTACGTGATGGTGAATGGTATGCAACCATAACGTATACAGCCAATCAGGCAATCATTGCAATGGATATTACTTCATACTATGGCGTTACGGATACTTTTCTTGTTAAATTATCATCTGCTAATTACATAGATTCCATTAAAAGTTTAGTACCGGTAACCATCTTTTTTGGATTCGAAAACATGAACTCAAATATAAGAATAACAAACAACAGACTCTTTGAATCAACTTCTATTCTGGAAAATTATGTCCAAAGTCCGACGAACAATCAAACAAAAACTTTTTTTAATATGAATTATGAGTCATCTACGAATAATGTAGTGGCTTTCAAAACGAGTGTCCGTCAATCCCTTTTTTCTTATGGATACAGAGACAGCGTTGATTATAATACGGCTTACGTTAATCAGCCAAACTTACCAGATCAATTTATTACGAGCACTCAATCTGTGAGGGTTTATCAGGGCATTCCCATCCTTAATCCGTTTTTTCTATTACAACAAAGCAATATCTATCCATACCGGTCTCACACTAACCTGATTGACACCTGGCAAACAGCTTCTGTTGATTTCGGATTAGCTCCACTTACTTATGGCTTGAACAATTATATATACAGATATAATTACACGTTTGATGGTCGCTCGCGTGTAACACAAATGAATGTAACTATCAATGGTGCAAATTACTTAAGCTATCAGTTTGTTTATTT
>JBIKPT010000261.1:0-2900 GCA_044357355.1 Chitinophagales bacterium | reverse complement strand
CCATAACTTATCCGATTACCATTCCTAAAAAAGGGAAAGCTGAATCATTGAATGCTGCAATTGCTACGGCGTTGATTTTGGATAAACTAGTCTGAATTAAGATTTATTGTATATTGAACCACTAGGATATTTTTTGTAATCCAATTTTTTTACTTCGTCTTTGGTGTATATAAATTCATTTCTCTAATCTTTCCTACATTCGGAACATCACCGTCTACACGTTTTTCATACTCGATATTTTCCACGTGTTTCCATTTTCCTTTTTTCCATTCAAATCCTTCGTAGGTGCCGTCCGGAACGTAGTTGGCATAAAAACCTTCCAGCGCATCTCCATTTGGCGCAATATGATCATACATTACTTTCTTTTCGTCGGCATTCCAGTTCAGTGAAGCACTTGTTTCTTTCGAAAATTCAAGAATAAAACGATTTAGTATTTTGCCATTTCCCATTTGAATAATCGGAGCACCAAAGCGTGGTTTACCTTGTTTATTAAAAGAAAATATTTCCATTATTTTTTTATTGCTCGACATATTATTGCCATCCCAACCAAATAAGGTATAGTAGGTTTTCTTGCCCGCTTTCACCGTTTTAATTCCGTAATACAAACAACCAATCCAGTTGTTATTGTCTACATTAATATCTTCCTGATGATCCGTAAATTCGGAATAATCTATCAGCGGAAACATTTTCAGTGTATCGCTTTTAACTTGTATCGTTCCGAAAAATTTATACATATTTTCATCACTGCGCGTATACCACGTGAATATTTTAAATGAGCCATCTTCCGGAATCATAATTTTCCAGGGTAACGTTGAATCCCAGGTATAATAAAATGAGTTTTTAATTCTGAGTGCTTTGGTCAAGGTCTTAATAATTCTGTAGCTGGCAATCGTGCGGTTATCTTTTTCCTGACTGTTAATCAAGGTGTCTCCATATATTCGAATGGTATCTTCATATAATTTAAGCTGCTTCAAGTCATCTGGCGAAAGTTGGTTTTGTGCCTTGGAACCAAAAGGAATCAGCAATAAAAGGACAGCTATGTAAGTTTTCATACTTGTTGTGTTCAAAATTAATACCAAAAATAAACGTTATTATGTTGAAAATAGTATTTAAGTTTTTTTATTGGTATAAATCTTGTTAATAATATTCTAAAATTGACAGGATTAACTATATTTCATACAGAATTACTTTAAACAATGCTTAGGATGAAGAAATTATTTTTCTTATTGACTTATTTCTTACTTTTTTCTGCTTCTTACTGTATAGCTCAGTTACAATGGGCAAGTAAGGTCATTGATTTTTCCTCTGAATATAAAGATGACTTCATTCGTGAAAATTCTACCAGATGGAGTGCCACACAAGTGCTCGGCTATCCGAATACGACAAAAGCTGTTTCTTCACAGCTTGCCTGGACACCGGAAAGTCAGGATGGTAAAAAAGAATTTATTACCGTAGGTTTTAATACACCACAAACTGTTCAACAAGTTTTAGTAGGAGAGAACTATAATGCAGGATCTATTACAGAGATTATTTTGTATGATAATGCAGGCAAGAAATTTACAGTTTACGAAAATGAGCATCTGGTTCCGGTTCAAAAAATGTACGATATACTTACATATTTTAAAATAAAGCCGGTTTATAATGTAGTTAAACTAAAACTGGTGATCAATACGAATGCGGTTTTCGGCAGACAGGAAATTGATTGTATCGGAATTTCATCTACAACCGCACCATACAAACATAATGTGAATGTGATAAAATATACGGAAACAGTAGGACAACCTGAAAATCTGGGACCAAATGTAAATTCTCAATTTTACGATCATTTGCCTTTGATTTCTCCGGATGGAAGTTTGATTTATTTTGCCAGAAAACTCATGAACGAAAATAATACCAGAGATTTTGATGATGATATTTATGTAGCACCAGTGATGCCAACTGGAAAATTTTCCAAAGCAGAAAATATCGGACCACCTTTGAATACTTCCTCAGCAAATTTTATATGTTTTATCAGTAATGATAATAACAGATTGTATGTAGCCAATAAGTATATTCGAAATACATACAATTATGCCGGATTATCTGTTTCTTCAAAAGAGAAAAACGGTGAATGGAGTAAGCCAAAACCATTGAATATTCCAAATCTGTATAATAAAAATGAATTCACTCATTACCATATGAATATGGATGAAAATATCGCATTGATGGCTGTGCAGCGAGATGATTCTTACGGTGATTTGGATTTGTATGTTTCTCAGAAGTACAGCGATGGCGACTGGTCTGAACCCAAGAATTTAGGTTCGGTCATAAATACGGTGGGTGCTGAAGGAAGTTTGTTTTTAGCAGCAGATGGCAAGACTTTATACTTTTCATCGTCTGGTCATCCGGGTTTTGGTAGCTATGATATGTTTATGAGTAAGCGACTGGATGATAGCTGGACCAATTGGAGTAAACCTTTAAATTTAGGTGATAAGATAAACACCGATGAAATGGATATTTATTATACAATTCCGGCATCCGGTGACTATGCTTATTTTTCCAGCGGACTCACTTATTTTGGAAAGAATGATTTATATAGAATAAAACTTCCTAAAGAAGCACGACCAGAATTTGTTGATATTAAGAAATTTGTGGCAAGCGCGCCTTTGAAAAAAGGTACCACTATTTCTTCACCTATATCCACGCAGACAACACCAGCAAAAACGGTGGTTCAACCTGTTATACCAGTATCAAAACAAATACCTGAAGTAGCATCACCACCAACTGTTGCTGTAACTCAGCCTAAGGTAGTTGCGAATCCTCAAACGGATGATTTACAAAATAAATTAGATGATTTAAAGAAACAACAGGCACAAGTGGCAACACCTGTAAAACCTTCAAGTCCTGCGGTGCAGCCAGCT
>JBIKPT010000163.1:0-6293 GCA_044357355.1 Chitinophagales bacterium | reverse complement strand
AAATGAAAAACACTGGCTGCCAACGCAGCGTCGGCATTAGCTATGTTAAATACATCTGCAAAATGCTGATTATTTCCGGCACCACCGCTAGCAATTACCGGTATACTTAGATTGTCCGAACACCATCTTGTAATTTCTAAAGCAAAGCCATTTTTAGTGCCATCGTGATTCATGGAAGTCAGTAAAATTTCACCGCCGCCGCGTTCCTGAATCTCTTTTGCCCAATCTTTGGTATAAATGGGTGTTGCTTCTCTGCCGCCTTTTACATATACTTTCCAGTCATCTTCTAATTTAGTATCTATGGCTACCACAATACATTGCACGCCAAACTGTTTTGATAATTCATCTATCAGGATTGGATTTCTGACAGCTGATGAATTGACAGAAACTTTATCAGCACCTGCATTTAGCAAGGCATCCACATCCTGAATGGTAGAAATTCCACCGCCTACTGTAAACGGTATATTGATAGCTGCAGCTACTTTTTCCACCAGATTTACCAATGTTTTTCTATTTTCAACCGTAGCCGTAATATCTAAAAATACAAGTTCATCAGCCCCTTGAAGTACATATTCTTTTGCCAGTTCCACAGGATCTCCTGCACTTCGCAAATCGACAAAGTTTATACCTTTTACAGTTTCACCGTTCTTGATATCTAAACATGGTATAATTCTTTTTGTGAGCATGAGTTGTCTTACTGAAAATTACTTAATTCTGATAAACTTATTCTTCCTTCATAAAAAGCTTTGCCCACAATTGCAGCATAGCAGCCGATTTCTTTCAGCTGATTTAAATCTTCTAGAGAAGAAACGCCGCCACTGGCAATTAGTTTAATCTCTTCATATTCTTCGAGAATGTCTTTATATAAATCAATAGATGGACCTTGCAGCATTCCATCTTTAGACACATCTGTACATAAAACATAATCAATTCCTTCTTCAAAAAAATAATCCAGATAGGAATAGATGTCTTTGGTACTGCTTTCCTGCCAGCCATGAATAGCTATTTTATCTTTAATGACGTCTGCACCCAGTATCAGTTTTTCTTCTCCGAATTCCCATATCCAGTCGACAAATTCTTTCGGATTTTTAGCTGCCAAACTTCCAACCGTAATCTGTGCAGCACCTGAATCAAAGGCTTGTTGTGCCGACTGCTTAGTTTTTATTCCGCCGGAAAAATCAATATGTAATGTTGTTTGTGAAGCTATTTTTTCCAGTACTTTCCAGTTTACTACCTCACTTTTTTTTGCACCATCCAAATCCACGAGATGAAGATGTGTAATTCCACTATCTTCAAATGTTTTGGCTGCATCTACCGGATTTTCATTGTAGATTATTTTAGTATCGTAATTGCCTTTGGTTAAGCGGACACATTTACCATCAATAATATCTATAGCAGGAATTATAAGCATATTGGTAAAAATAAAAAAGACTGCACAATTAGCGCAGTCTTTTACTTTATTAAATTAAAATTTATTGAACAATGATATTCTGTCTAGCCATTCCATCTTCACCTAGAATAGTTAAGAAGTAAACGCCTGCTTCTATTCCGAATAGATTTACAAGTTTGTTATTCTGACCTGTTCTTAAATTAATTTGATCTTCCATAATAATTTGTCCGCTTATACTATACAATCTCAACTGATAGGATTTATTCGTGTTTGAAATAATATTCAACTCAAACAAACCATTATTAGGATTCGGTACAATTGCATATTGAATATCCAATTTATTGTTTATTAAAGCGGTATACGTTCCATTAAAATTTGCTGAACGAACAGATGTGCAATTATTCGTTCCTACAACTTCAACGCTGTATGTACCGCTTTGTGTAATTTTTAAATTCGGAACATTGGTCGTTATTAAGAAAGTGCTGTTTCTATACCATTTGAAAGATGCACCACCAATTGTACTAGAGAATAATGTATCGTTTCTTTGTGTGATAGTTGGTGCTGTTGGCAATGGCTTTACTGTAATAGTTGATACAGCTGAACTACTACAACCGTTTGTAGTACCCGTAACAGTATAGGTTGTTGTTGTTGTAAGAACTGGAGTTATTACTGAAGAAGCGGTGCCGATATTCGGACTCCAAGTGTAATTAGTTGCATTTCCTGCTGTTAAAGTTGCTGTTAGTCCTGAGCAAATACTTGGTGAATTAACGGATACAGTTGGTTTTGCTTTAATTGTTACAGCCTGAGATTTTGTATTTAGCGTACCGCATTTGTAAGCATTTAACGTCACTGTATAATTTCCTGCGGTGTTGAATAATGGTACCACAGTTGTCTGAGAAGTTGATGTAGCCGGTGTTCCGCCCTGAATAATCCATCGTACAGAATCTAATGTTCCTGTTGTGAAAGTTGAAGTGTTGGTGAACGTTATAGAATTACCTGCACAAACAGAAGCAGAAGATGAAGTAAAGTTTGCTGTAGGTGTGCCCGTGCAAGTTGAAGTGGTAATACCATATAAATTGATGTTGTCTACATAAATATTGTTGGCAAACAATCCATAATTTCTAAAGGTAATTTTTACATTTTTGTTTAAGTATGCTGCCGGAATAAATACAGAATCTTTACGCCATTGACTGGAATTCGGAATAAATGCGTTTGCATTAGTTGGTGCCGTTGCAAGTTGTGTTCCTCCTTTTTTATAAATGCTTGTTGTCGTATTAGCACAAAAATCTGTAATTAAAACCTCTAACGTATCGAACTTACTGGTTCCATTAGTACGTAAATACGGTGCATATGCCACATCAAATTTCAGCCTTGGTGTATTGGCTCCGTTCAGGTTAATAATTGGTGATACAATGTCATCTTTATTTGAAGCTGCATCATTATCGAAATTATTAAAAAACATGCAGGCATTAGAAGTACCGAATCCACCTGCAGCAGTTGTTTTTTCCCAGTTAAAAGTTGAAGTGCTATTTCGCAACCAACCTGTTGGTGGGAAAGTTGCATTTTGAAATCCTTCAAAGAAAGGCAACGCGCTTCCTGTTGGATTTCCAACGGTGATATATGCAGTTTTCGTTTCACCATCTGAACCTTGAGCATTGGTTGCAGTTAATGTAACCGAGTATGTTCCTGCACTGCTGTATGTAATTGTTGGATTTCTCGAAGCAGCATTCGTTCCGGTTACAGTAGCCGGTGTGCCACCTGTAAAAGACCAGGACCAGCTTGTTGGATTATTTGTAGATAAATCTGAAAATGTTACCGTACTTCCAGGGCAAACAGATGTTCTGTTTGCCGAAAAATTTGCCACGGGTGCCTGAGGTGTTGTATTGCATGCCGTAGAATTTCCCAATGAAGTTCTTAAAGAAATGGTGGACATAGCCGTTTGCATTCTGGTTCTCTGATCCGGTGTAAACAAATACATACAGGCATCATCTGTGTAGTCCATAAAATTCATGAACAACTCACCGTTAGCACCAGTTCCTGTGCAAGTATTTGGTTGATGCGGAAAAGTAGGGCATCCATAATTCAAACCTTGTCCGTCTCCTGCATTTCCTCTTTGTGTTGGTGTGTCATTGCATTCATCATTCCCACATTCTTCATCACCACTAATATGAAACAAACCTAACCAATGTCCGATTTCATGGGTAGTCGTTCTGCCTTTATCGTATGGTGGACTCACGGTTCCTGAGTTACCATAAAACTTATAACCAATTACCACACCATCTTGATTGGAAGGACCGCCCGGAAATGTTGCATAACCTAGTGTACCATCCTCTAAATGCAGTACCCAAACATTCAAATATTTGGAAGCATCCCAGGTTGTAGCTGGTTTAATAACATTATCAATATAGGTATCAGACCAGCCATTTACTCCGGGGTTATTAAATCCTGCAGTTTGTGCATTTATTCTCTCAATTCCGGGTTCTGTTAAAGTTGTACCGCCTGGATTTTTCGCGGCTTTACAAAATGAAATATTGGTATTTGATTTTAAGGACTGAAATACAGCAGGACAAGTATTTGCATTTAATCCGGTACCGGCATAATCTGCATTCAGAATATCTATCTGAGAATTTATCTGAGCAGAAGAAATGTTTTCAACGGCGTTCCAATAAATAACATGTACAATTATTGGCAGTATATAAGTAGCATTCTCTCTGTTTTGTGCGGTTGCATGTTGTTGATTGTATTGTTGAACTTTTTGCTGAAAATCCTGCATCCATTGCTGAGAGGGCATTACTGTTCCGCATTTTCTACGAATATGATTGCCGTCTTTGTCAGCTATGGCAATAGAAGATGATATCATTAAGCAGAAAAAAGCTGTTACTAAAATGAATTTTTGCATATAAATTATTAAGTAACAAATATACTGAAATGTTTTCGCGGTTAAAATAAGGCAAATAAAATCATAAACAACTAAATATCAAATAATTATGAAGTTTTCAATTATTTTATTGCCTACTTCTGCACTTTTTTCCGGATGAAATTGTAAGGCATAAAAATTATCTTTTTGCAAGGCAGCTGCGAATGGCAAAATATAATTGCAGGTAGCAATTGAATATTCACTGTGCTCACAATAATAACTATGTACAAAATAAACAAAGGATTGTTCAGTGATATTATTAAACAACGGAGATTTTAAATCAGCTAAATTATTCCATCCAATTTGCGGGATTTTATATTGTAAATCAGAAGTTTTAAATTTTTTAACCATTATAGGAAATATATCAAGACAATCAGTATTGCCTTCTTCGCTGTGTCTGCACATGAGTTGTTGTCCGAGACAGATACCAAGAACCGGTTGTTTCAGTTCTTTAATCACTTTATCCAGCTTCATTTCTTTTAAATGCTGCATTGTGGCTTCTGCGTGACCAACACCGGGAAAAATAACCTTATCTGCCTGTTGGATTTGTTCTGCATCATCTGTGATTACAGGCTGAATGCCTAAACGATGTAAGGCATGTTCCACACTTTTGGTATTTCCTGCATTGTATTTTATGATAGCAATATTCATTTTTTATCACACGGATTTAACAGATATAAAAAAATTACGCAGATTTTATTTTTTGAATAAATTGTTGAATATCCTGTTTTACATCTTTAGTATTATCAATAGCATTGATAAAAGCAGTGCCGATGATAGCGCCATTAGCATACAGACAAGCAGTATCAAACGTTTCTCTATCTTTTATACCAAACCCAATTAACGTTGGATTATTTAACTGCATACTTTTTATTCGTTGAAAATAGTTTTCCTGTTCCAGTTGAATGTTCGAATTTCCACCTGTTATTGCGTTAGAAGAAACAATATAAATGAAGGCATCTGTCAAAGCATCAATTTTCCTGATTCTGTTTTCAGCTGTTTGTGGTGTCACTAAGAAAATATTTTCTAAATGATATTGCTCAAATTTTTCTTTGTAAAATGTTTCGTATTCATACATTGGCAAGTCCGGAATAATAACTCCATCGATACCGCATGCATGTGCATCCCGTAAAAAACTATCAAAACCGTATTGCAAAGCCGGATTCAGATATCCCATTAAAACTAATGGAATCTTTATTTTTGCTCTGATGCCTTTTAATTGTTCAAACAATACTTTCAGCATCATTCCATTTTGAATAGCAATCGTATTGGAGTACTGAATTACCGGTCCGTCTGCTGTCGGATCAGAAAACGGCATTCCAATTTCCACCATATCCACCCCATTATTTTGTAATTCTTCCAATACCGAAGTAATACTGTTTAACTCAGGAAATCCTGCTGTACAAAATACGCTTAGTATATTTTTATCATTTTGTTGGAATAAATTTTTGATTCGATTCATTTGTCTGAATTAGGATTTATCAGATTAAGATATTTTTGGATTTATAAATTTAATTCTCTGATGTAAGTATCTAAATCTTTATCGCCGCGACCTGATAAATTTAGTACAACCACGTCATCTTTCTTCGCTCCTATTCTGTCTAAAACAGCAATGGCATGTGCACTTTCTAATGCCGGAATGATGCCTTCCAATCTTGCCAGTAATAAAACAGCCTGTAAAGCTTCCTCGTCTGTGGCGCTTAAGAATGTTGCACGATTGGTATCAAATAAATTAGCATGAATGGGTCCGATTCCGGGATAATCTAAACCAGCGGAAATAGAATGTGGTTCTACGACCTGACCGTCTTCTGTTTGCATAAACAATGTTTTGCTGCTATGTAAAACACCCATTTTTCCCAATTGAGTCGTCGCAGCACTTTTGCCAGAATGAATACCGTGACCGGCAGCTTCTACTGCAACTAATTTTACGTTTTCATCACTGAGAAAATGATAAAAAGCACCGGCAGCATTACTTCCGCCTCCAAC
>JBIKPT010000227.1:0-3764 GCA_044357355.1 Chitinophagales bacterium | reverse complement strand
ACAACAAAATCAGGGATTTCATTGCCAGATTTTTCCAGTAATTGTTTTTTTATTTCTTCTGAAATCACACTTTGAAAGCGTGCCACCATATCAGGAAACGGATGCGGTCCAACCACACTTCCAATAATGTAATGTGTATCCACCGGATTGGCAATCCAGTCGCGCATAGCTTCGTTGGTGGCGTCTTTCAAGGTTCTGGAACCGGATTTTGCAGGACGCACCTCAGCACCTAACATTTGCATTCGTTTTACATTCGGAGCCTGTCGTTCAATATCCACTTCACCCATATATACCACACAAGGCAGATTCATTAATGCACAAACAGTTGCGGTTGCTACACCATGTTGCCCCGCACCGGTTTCCGCAATAATCCGTGTTTTACCAAGACGTTTTGCCAGCAAAATTTGTCCAACGGTATTATTGATTTTATGCGCACCGGTATGACATAAATCTTCTCTTTTCAGATAAATCTGCGTATTAAAATGTTCGGATAAACGTTTAGCAAAATACAATGGTGTTGGTCTTCCTACATAATCTTTTAAGAGAGACTGGAATTCCTGCTGAAAGCCATCTTCATAAATTATTTGTAAATAACGTTGCTGCAATTCTTCAATATTCGGATGCAGCATTTCAGGAATATAGGCACCGCCGAATTGTCCGTAGTAACCATGTTCGTTAACCTGATATTTAGAATTTGAGTTTTGAGACATCTGAATTAATTAATAAAATAACGAAGTAATTTAATCATCAGGATTCTACAGAAAGATTTAAATGCATTATTTCATTATTATATTTATGCATTGTATAATTGCATCTTTACATCTTTCAATATCTTTCCTGCCATAACCAATTTCCAATTTACTATTAAAATCCAACGCGTGAATATTAAGGTCTTTTACTAAATCGTGAATAGTTGGAATATCCTTGATTTCTAAACCTCCTGATAAAAAAATTGGCTTTGAATTATCGTATTGTTTTAACAAATTCCAATCAAAATGGTTGCCACTTCCACCATAATCACTTGTTTTAGTATCAAAGAGATAATAATCACACACATCTGCATATTCATTCAAAGAAGCAAAATCAAAAGACTCGTGAATTCCAAATGCTTTGATGATGGTAAATCCTAACAAGCGCATATTTTCACAAAACTCTGGTGATTCATCGCCGTGTAATTGTAAAATATTCATATCGTATTCGGTTGCTATTCGAATGATACTTTTGATTTCTTCGTTTACGAAAACACCTACTTTTTGTACCGGCAATGCTGATGAGAAAATAAATTCAGCAAACGCCGGTTTATTATCGTCCAGCACATATCTTTTAGATTTGTCATAGAAAATAAAACCCAGATAATCCGGATATAAATCTGCCACTTCCTGAATATTATCAGGATATTTCATGCCACAGATTTTAATTTTCATTTTACAAATTTAATGTAATTCATCTGAAAACAGAACTATTAACAAAAGGAAGGGTTAAAAAAAACTAAAACCGTGGACTGTCTTGTTTAGAAGATAAATATTTCTTTTCTTCTTTCTTCATTATCATCTTTGATATTGATTTAATAAACTTTGGTGTATCTTTCATTTTAGGGTTTTCTCCATGTTTTTTAAATCTATCGAAATAAAATTTAGTTGCCATTACCGCAAAAGCAGCACAAGTATTATGATCTAAATGATCACTTAAATTATTTAATTTGCTGAACACCTAGTGATTTCATAGTGCTATAAGTAACTTCAGAATTTTTATAATTCACTTCTCTGCCCCCACTTGCAATAGCACAATTGGACAGGTGCCTTTGGTTTCCAATTAGTTAAATTGTTTTCGATAAGCTTATTCTTAAAAATAAAACTGGTATCTGTTTTGTATTGTTCTATAAAATATTCCGTTAACATTTCCAATGGCACTGACGGTAAAAGCTTATCTAATTCATCAAAAGATTTAGCTAAATTCATTTCAAAGAAATTAGGCAGTAAGGTGTCAAATGGTGATTTAAAAATGGAATAAATATTATTTGTGTTTGGCAGAATATTGTAAGCAATCTGATAAGAAGTTAACAGATAAGGCAAATAAAATGGTTTTGGATATTTCTGAAACATGTATTTTTCCTGTTCTCCAGTCATATCATAAGCTCCACTCATTGGAGAAGATGCGGTAACATTGAATCTTTTGTCGTTTAAGGCTTCCAGATATTTCTGAGCTGCAAAAGACGCATGTCCACCCTGAGAATAACCTGTTAAAAAAAGTTGTCCATTGTTTTTTACATTTAATTCTTCAACGGCATACAGCATATAGATAAATGACATTGCTTCACTCCAAGCATGTTGATACAAATGTTTTCCATCACCATTTCCGATGCCATAATAATCCGGGAAACAGCTGATATAGCCATCTGCTGCAAAACCTAAACAAATCAACTGTTCTGCATTAGCGTTTGAGATATCTCTCTATTTTTGAATTTGTGTTCCATGGCCAAACATCATATAAGGTACCGCCTTTTTAATCTTGGGAACATAATAGATTCCTGAGCAATTTATCCATGTACTATCAATCCATTTCGCCTTATAAATGACTTCCTAAATATCTACAACATTTTTTACTGGCAATATAAGTCTTGGAATTTTGTGTTTTTTCCAAAGTGATGATATTGATTTCTTAGAATCTGTTTTTACCAGTTTATAACTTACCAGAAATTCATCTGCTGAGCAAATTAAGTGGATATGAATGAATAAAAAAAGAGTGAATAAAATTTTCATAAGTAAAATATTCCATTATAATAATAAAATATTAAATAAAATCATCAAAATCTGGCATAATCATTTCCGGAAGCTTTATATTTTTTTTCTTCTTTTTTCTTTATGATGTTAGCCAGTGCTTTTTTAAATTTCGGCACATCTTTCATTTTAGGATTTTGTCCATTTTTTTTATATCTGTCAAAATAAAACTTAGTTGCCATAACGGCGAAAGCGGCACAGGTATTATGATCTAAATAATCACTTAGATTATTTAATTTAATTTGAGACACACCGAGCCCTTTCATGGTATTATAGGTCACTTCTGAGTTTTTGAAATTTACTTCTCTGTCGCCTTTACAATAGCATAATTGCACCGGAGCTTTGGGTTTCCAATCCGTCAAGCTGTTCTCTTTTAATTTCTGTTTAAATAAAAAATCCTGCGTTGTCTTATAAATCTCTACCAGGGAATCAACCACTACTTCTGCAGGAATTTTAGGCATGATTTTATCTAAATCATCTAAGGTCTTGTCGATATTGTTGGAATAATATTTTGGCAGTAAGGTATCAAAAGGTGGTTTGAAAATAGTGTAGATATTATCAATATCCAACACCTTGTATGCTGTCTGATAGGATACTAACAAATACGGTAAATAGAAAGGACGCGGATATTCCTGAAACATATATTTTTCCTGCTCGCCGGTCATGTCATACGCACCACTCATGGGCGATGTGGCTGTAACCTGAAAACGTTCGTCATTCAACTCTTCTAAATATTTTTGCGCCGCAAAAGATGAATGCCCTCCTTGAGAATAACCCGTTAAAAACAACTGTCCGTTAGTTTTAACGTTTATCTTTTTATTCAATTCATCAATGGCATACAACATATAAATAAACGACATAGCTTCTGACCAGGCATGCTGATATAAATGTTCTTTTTCGCCTTTGGCAATGCCATAATAATCCGGATAGCAAGCAGCGTAACCATCGGTAGCAAATCCTAAGCAGATACCTTGCTGTGCATCTTCA
>JBIKPT010000105.1:0-10069 GCA_044357355.1 Chitinophagales bacterium | reverse complement strand
TAGCCTTCTTCATCACCAGACACTTTCAGTTTGTAAGGTCTGCCTGCGATTAATAGATTTATGTTGAGTTGTTCTGCCATTTAATGTATCAATTTTGCCAAACAGTCGTCAATTTCTTCCATAAACTCTTTCAACTGTTGCTTTGTCACTGCTCTTTCCTTCTCGGATAAATGCACTTCTTTAGCTGCTTTAATATATTGTATCTGTTCTTTTAAACTTTCTTTTTCTTTATTTAGTTCACTAATTTTATTTTCCAAAGTCAGCACCTGCGATTCCAATGTTGTGTTGGCAGTCGTCAGTTTCTGATTTTTTTCTAAAATTAGCTGAATTTTTTTAAAAATCCGCTCCCACTTGTCATCAATTTTTGCCATTTTAACGAATTATAGCGTTTAACTGTGATTGGTATTCTTCCATCAATTTTTTCATAACACCTTCAATATCATTATCCTGAAGGGTTTTCGTATCATCTCTGAAGGTGAAACTTACAGCATACGATTTATTGTCTTTGCCTATTTTTTCATCTTCATAGATATCGAATAACTCAATATTACGCAAAATTTTCTTTCCAAATTTCTCTGCAATGGATTTTACTTCAATAAATTTGACTTTTTTGTCTAATAAAAGCGCTAAATCACGTTTTACAGCCGGATATTTGGATATTTCCGTGTAGTTGATATTCACTTTTCTGGCAACAGACAAGATGGCATCCCAATTGAAATCGGCAAAATAGACCTCTTGCTTGATATCAAACTGTTTGGTAAATGTGGAATGTACTTTGCCAAATTCCACCAGCACCTTCTGTCCTTTTTTGTAAACGAGTGAATAATTGAAGGTTTCAGATAATTCATTATCAAGCACATCAAACGCAGTGATTCCGATTTTAGACAACAACGCGTCTACAAAGGATTTGATAAAATAGAAATCTGATTTTTTTCCAGGTGTGTTCCAGTTAGTCGTAGATTTATTTCCGGAAATAAAAATTGCCAGATGGTTGTTTTCGGTATATTCTTCGTTTTTGTGATAGGTTTTCCCGAATTCAAACAATTTGACATTGGAATTTTTGTGGTTGATATTATGGGAAACAGACTCCAAACCGGAAAACAGCATATTATTTCTCAGCACATCCAGTTCCACGTTGATAGAACTTAGCAAGCGCACCCAGTTATCTGAAGACTGATTTTTTAGTAAAGATTGGTATTTTGATTTCGTGATGCTGTTATTCATCATTTCATAGAAACCAAAATTGACTAAGGTATCTGCGGTGTTGTTGTATAATTTATCTGCATCGAAGGATTTGGAGAAATTGACGCTGGCATTCAATTTTGTTGGAATAACCACGTTGTTGAAACCATAAATACGTAAAATATCTTCTATCACATCTGCTTCGCGGGTTACATCTGTTCGGTAAGGCGGAACGAGCAATCCTAAGGTTGTTTCGCTTTCAGAAGCAATTTTCATTTCCAGCAAGTCCAGTATTTTTTTGGTGTCTTCTTTAGGAATATCGGCTCCGGTTAATCGTATAATGTTTTTGTATTCCAAACTCACGTTAAACGGTTCGAATGTTTTAAATTCTATCTTATAAACATCTGATGCTACTTCTCCACTGGCTAGCTCTAAAATCAACTGCACTGCACGCAATAAGGCTGTTTCTGTCACTGCCGGATCGATGCCTTTTTCGAAATGGGTGGCTGCATCGGTGCGCAATCCATGTCGCGTAGATGTTCGTCTGATTGATTTCGGATCAAAGTAGGCACTTTCTAAAAAGATGGCTGTAGTCTCATTTTTAACACCAGACTTTGCACCACCATATACACCTGCGATACACATACCATTGCTTTCGCCATCGCAAATCATCAAATCTTCTTCGTGCAATTCAATCACAGAATTATCCAATGCGATGAATTTCGTTTTTGCAGGAAGATTTTTGACGATTATTTTATTGCCTTTAATTTCTGACAAGTCAAAAGCATGTAAAGGCTGACCGAATTCGTGCAACACGAAATTAGTGATATCGACGATATTATTAATTGGTTTTTGGCCTATGGCTTTTAAGCGATTTTTCAGCCAAGCCGGTGATTCGCCAACTTTTATATTTTGAATAATAACGCCGAGGTATTTTGGACAAGCTGTGGTATTTTCGACATC
Organism: Chitinophagales bacterium; assembly: GCA_044357355.1. GTDB lineage: Bacteria > Bacteroidota > Bacteroidia > Chitinophagales > JADIYW01 > JADJSS01. The sequence continues at coordinate 7,924 of JBIKPT010000105.1, read as the reverse complement.
AATCTTAAAATCAGTCGTGAGTTGTGTGTTGTGAGTCGTGAGTTTAGGTAAATTAAGTTCTACTTCTTTCTTTGTTCTAAAGCTTAACGCTGCGGCTAAATCGCGGGCAACACCGATATGCGAAAATGCGTCGGTGCGGTTGGGTGTCAAACCGATTTCTATGACATAATCATTTTCAATTCCAAACAGAAATGCAGCCTGCATGCCAACTTCCGTATTTTCATCCATCACCATTATGCCTGCATGTGAAGCACCTAATCCGATTTCGTCTTCGGCGCAAATCATACCTACGGATTCTACTCCTCGGATTTTCGCTTTTTTGATTTCAAACGGTTCACCGGTGCCTGGATATAATTTTGTACCTACCAATGCAACCACTACTTTTTGACCGGCAGCTACATTGGGTGCGCCGCAAACGATTTGCAAAACTTCGCTGCCTACATCTACTTTACAAACAGATAATTTATCAGCGTCGGCATGTTTTTCCTTTTCCAGTACATGACCAACGACCAAACCTTTCAAACCGCCTTTTACAGATTCATAAGGTTCGATGCTTTCCACTTCCAGACCAATATCCGTTAATAAATTATGCAGTTCCTCATTCGATAAATCGAAATGGATATAAGATTTGAGCCAGTTTAGTGAAATTTTCATCCGTCTTTTATAAGTAATTAGAAACGTTAAAATTAAACAGATTCTTGTGAATATAAGCTATAAAGTTTAATTTTAAGAAAAACATAATTTATGAAAGCATCGCTCACAATTGTCGTTTTAAGTCTTTTTGTTTTCTCCTGCGGAAAGAAAAGCGATTGTTCATCGAACAATACAGGCTCTGTAATGATACACAATGACGGAGAATTCATGCCGTCAGGTACTGCAGATTTTTATCTGGGTAGCACCAAAATTGCATCCGTAGCGAAAGGAGCAGAAGTTACTGTTGACAACATATCCGTTGGACCGTTTATTGTAACGGTAAAAATTGGTGCTGACACTATTTACATAGATGAATTTCTTCCCGACACGGTAAAACAATGTCAGGTATTGCATTATTCTACAGACAAATTTCTGCCGTTTTCCGATAAACGCTTAAAGAAAAATATAGAACCGGTAAATAATGTTTTAGCTGCTATCAGCAAACTGAATATTTATTCTTATGAATACCATGCGCCGGATGGCTATGCCGGATTTTTGCAGAAAGGTAAACATTATGGATTTATGGCTCAGGAGCTTAAAGAAGTATATCCGAATTTTGTTCAATTGAACTCAAACGGCTATTATTCCGTCAATTACCAGGAAATGATTCCTTTGCTGGCAAAAGGCATGCAGGAACAACAAACACAGATTGAAGAACTGAAGAAAGAAGTAGCTGAATTAAAAAGTCTGATAAAAGTACAGCAGTCGGTTGCGCTGAAATAAATTCACCGTTTCTCTTCTGTGCATTAATTGTCTTAAAAACTAATAGACGATCAGTATATAACATACAATATTAATGTACAATATACATTTGACTCAACAAAAAATAATCGCGTTACTAAAATGAGTATTACAGAACATTCAGGTGCCGGAAAATTGTATACTTTCTATAACAAAGATTAACCCACCGCTTTCACAAAATCACTGACCAGGTAAGCAATTAATTTTCCTGTTGAAGCAGACTTGAGTCCGTTATTCAATTCTGCTGCACCTTCGCAAATATGCAGATAGGCAATTTTATTTTTTGCAGCTGTCTGATGAATAAACTGACGTGCTTGCGTGGAAGAAAATCCGCATGGAGAAACGGCACTCGACAGCACATTTTCAATGGCATCTAAATCTATTTCAATGCCGGTATAACCATTTCGTATGAAGTACAACAAGACTTCCGTTGCCTGTTCCATGGAGATTTTCTGCATAACAAATATATCTTCAAAAAAGTGAGCCTGTATATTTTTGTTTTTATGAATCGTATCCAGCATGGATTGAGACATATAATTTTGGTGCAATCCCAGAATGCCGTATTTATTCAAAAAGCCTTCCTGCATGGCATAGGAAAACCCGTTACCGGAATGCCGGCCTTCCTGTGCACGAAAATCGGCATGTGCATCAAAGTTGATGACATTGATTTGCGCTTTCTTTATTTTTCCGGCTTCCTGCAAACCTAAAGCAGCACCTTTTATATTTCCATAGGCGTTGTTGTGGCCGCCGCCGATTACGATTGGAATTTTACCGCAAGTCACTACTTTCTGTATTATTGCTGCCACCTGTTTATCTATTTCAGCAACTAATTCTCGCAGGTATTCTACCGGTTTATTTTTCGATTTTTTTTGTAATTCTGAGAAGTCAAATTCACCTAACAGTAATATGCTATCACCGCTTAAAAACTGATTGTGCTGAATATTGAAAAAGGACTGCAAAAAAGATTTCCAGGCAGTTTGCGTGCCACCGACGCCAAAATTCGCTCTCACACCTATATCTTCCGGAATACCGATCAACACAAATCTTGAGGATGATTTCTTCAATTCATCCTGCCATTTTTTTTCATTTGAAATTGCCTCAATTTTCTCTCCTAATTTTGTTTCACCACTGCGTGTTTTGGTAAATGCTAAATGATACTCTTTTTTATAAAAGGTGAAGTATTGCATAAAATAAAGGTAATAAATTTATAATAGTAAATTGTAGTTGTTATATGTTTATTGAGCAACGAAGCAGGCAATGAAAAACAAGATGAACATTATACACCTACACTTCCTGTAATTCTCTTTGTAAAGATTTTTTTGTCACTTTTTCGTCCAGCAAGGTAGTATCCGACATTTTATTAATGCTATCGGAAATGGATGAAGTTTTGAACACCCAATATTTCTGCAACATAAAATTAAATCCTATGGAAACAAACAAGTCGATGATAATTCTGGCTATTTTATAATCCAAATGCAATGCATGCGTCAGAAAATAAGTACCGTTGGATTTTAAGAATATACTGCCAGCCACTACAATATAGAATTTCAAAAGCTGACTGGTTAAAGATGGTTTAACAGATTGATAGGTCCAGTATTTATTAATCGAGAAATTAATCACGGCACCAATTAAACCACCAATTACAATTGAATTTCGCAAAGACAAATGCAACAATTCCACACATAAAACCATGATTCCGTAATCGCACAAACCACCTACAAAAGCAGAAAATTGTGCTTTTCCAAAAACCAATATGGATTTTTTCTTCACCATTTATTGTGCTGCTTGTTTTTTTAATTTTTCTTCTGCATCTCTTTCGTTTCCTAATTTTAATAGTTTGAATGTATCGACTACATTAATCAGGAAAAACAAGACGTTACCAATAGTAGAAAAATAAATCAGGATGTTTCCAAAATACCATTCGGTGACCACCACTAAACACAAAATAATTCTTACTTCTGTTGGTCCGATTGGGCCTGGATCGATGGTATATTTATCAGTAATCTTGTAGCGCAACTGAGCAATTAAAACTACCCATGCATAATTACAGGCAAAAAGGAATACAAATATTTTATACGCGTCGTCGATATACAAATAGAAACCAAGGCTCATAATTACAAGAGAAAGCCAATCCATAATACAATCTAATGCAAAGCCATACCACTTTCTGGGTGAATTTCTGTAATACGCAATTCTGCCGTCTAAAGAATCGCCGAACCAATTTATGGCAAACCCAAGAATAGCCCATAATAAATGAATCTTTTCATGTGTAATGCTGGCAAAATAAAATCCTGCAAAAACAATTACAGTACCTAACATGCCGATTGCTGTGAGCAAATCCGGTGTTAAAAATTTTGGCATTATGCGACAGAGAAATAAAAGTGTTGGTTGTTCTAAACCACGAAGTAAATTTGTTCTGCTTCTGTCTATTGAACCTTTCTGGTTTTTGTCTTCTCTTAAAACACTCATATTGAACGCAAAATTAGTGTATAGATGTTAGAGGAAGATTAAAAAGAGGTCAAATAAAGTTCACACTACTTTCATTTATGTGTAATAAATTTAAATATACCGAAATATAGTTACCTATATAAAGTTACCGTTAATCATAATTTTATCAAACAGGTTGGTTCCGAAACTATAAGGAAGAAGTGAAATTGACGAAATGGGTTTGGTAAAAATGAGATTTGCCCGTTTTCCTTTGGTGATGCTGCCAACTTCATTTTGTAGTTCCATCGCAAAAGCACCATTTATGGTTGCAGCGTTAATGGCTTCTTCCGGTAATATTTTTAATTGAATACAAGCCAGAGCAATAACGAAATTCATATTGCCACTGGGTGAGGAACCCGGATTGAAATCGGATGCTAATGCGATGGCGGCATTATTTTCTATCAATTGACGTGCAGGTGCATATTGCATGTTTAGGAAAAATGAAGAACCTGGTAATAAGGTTGCAATTGGAGAATTAGTTTTTGATAATAATTGTATCTCTTCATCACCAATGGTTTCCAAATGATCTATTGAAATGGCATTTGTATTGCAGCCAGCTTGCACACCACCGGAAATATTTAATTGGTTGGCATGGATTTTTGATTTTAAACCATACGAAGTACCAGCGAAACAAATTTTTTCGGTTTCTTCTTGCGTAAAAAAACCTTGTTCGCAAAAAACATCTATATAATCTGCCAGGTTTTCTTTGGCAATTTTTGGCAACATTTCATGGATGATTATATCGATGTAAGCATTTCTATCTTGTTTATAATTTTCAGTAAAAGCATGTGCGCCTAAAAAAGTTGCTTTTATTGGAATGGAATTTTGTTTTTTTAATTGCTGAATAACACGTAGCATTTTTAGTTCGCCTTCTACGCTCAAACCATAACCACTTTTAATTTCGATAGCACCAGTTCCTAATTTGACTAATTCATTCAGTCTTGTCTGTGCTAATTCTAATAATATTTCTTCCGCTGTTTCGTTTAGTTTTTTTGCAGAATTTAAGATACCACCACCTTTTGCAGCAATTTCTGCATACGACAATCCTTTTATTTTATCGATGAATTCATTTTCACGTGTAGCAGCAAATACTAAATGTGTATGACTATCGCACCAGCTTGGTAAAACAGTAGCTTGTTTTGCATCGTAAATTTCATCTTTAAAATCGCTTTCTTTTAAATCACTCATCAATCCAAAATCTCCAATTTTGCTATCTTTTATTTTCAGAAAAGCATTTTCTAAAATTGGAAGATGCGCTAATTCATTTCCACGAAGTAATTTCGATTCTTCGCGCACATTGACTAAATATTTTATGTTTGTGATAATCATTTCTTTCTAAATATTTATTCCAAACTTATCGCCTGTTTGTTTTGCAATATCATAACCAGCATCTGCATGACGGAAAATTCCCATTGCCGGATCGTTGAATAAAACTCTTCGTAAACATTCATCTGCCCGGTCGGTACCATCTGCCAAAACCACCATTCCTGCATGTTGCGAGTAACCCATACCCACGCCGCCGCCATGGTGAAAACTCACCCAAGTGGCACCGCCTGAAGTGTTACTTAATAAATTCAACAACGCCCAATCGCTTACAGCATCGCTGCCATCTAACATGCTTTCTGTCTCTCTGTTGGGTGATGCCACGCTACCACAATCTAAATGGTCACGGCCAATAACAATTGGAGCTTTTAAAATTCCTTTGCGTACCATATCGTTAAACTTCAAACCAGCCTTTTCACGTTCCCCTAAACCTAACCAGCAAATACGTGCCGGCAATCCCTGAAAAGATATTCTTTCTCTTGCATGATTCAGCCAGTTTATCATCGCAGTATTTTCCGGAAATAATTCTTTCAAGGCTTTATCTGTTTCATAAATATCCTGCGGATCGCCGCTGAGTGCCACCCAACGAAATGGGCCTTTTCCTTCGCAAAATAAGGGGCGAATATATAAAGGTGTGAAGCCATGAAAATCGAATGCATTTTCAACGCCGCCATCTTTTGCAAAAGCACGAATATTATTACCATAATCAAACGTGATGGCACCACGTTTCTGCATATCCAACATGAATTGTACATGACGTGCCATGCTTGCAATTGCTTTTTCTGTATATAAAGATGGATTGGATTTTCTTAATTCTAATGCTTCTTCAAAACTAATATCATGCGGCACATAACCATTCAACGGGTCATGCGCGGAAGTCTGGTCGGATAAAATATCCGGAATGATATTATCGTCTAACAAACGCTGCAACAAATCACCGGCATCCATCACCACACCTATTGAAATCGCTTCGCCTTTTGATTTTGCATCTAGTGCTTTGTCGCGTGCTTCTTCAAAGCTTTCAAACATGTAATCAATATACTTGGTATCTATTCTTTTTTGAATACTTGCTTTATTGATATCAGCGCCTAAATAAGTTGCACCGGCCATCACTGCTGCTAAAGGTTGCGCGCCACCCATTCCACCAATACCGGAACTCACTAATAATTTTCCTTTTAAGTTTCCGTTGAAGTGTTGTCTGCCGCATTCCACAAAGGTTTCGTAAGTACCTTGTACTATCCCTTGTGAGCCGATATAAATCCAGGAACCAGCCGTCATTTGTCCGTACATCATCAGTCCTTTCTCACGCAGTTCGTAGAAGTGTTCCCATGTTGCCCATTTCGGAACCAGATTTGAATTGGCAATTAACACGCGAGGCGCTTGCGGATGCGTGCGTACTACACCAACAGGTTTGCCGCTTTGCACTAAGAGTGAATGTTCTTCATCCAGCGTTAATAATATTTCTATGATTTTTTGTAATGATTCAATATTACGTGCTGCTTGTCCAATGCCGCCATATACAACAAGTTCTGCAGGATTTTCTGCTACTTCTGCATCCAAATTATTAAGCAACATACGAAGCGGTGCTTCTGTCTGCCATGATTTTGCATTGAGTGAATTACCACGTGGTGCTTTGTAGGAAGGATGTGCGGCATATTGTTGTATAAAGGATTGTAGTGACATTGTCTGAACTATGATTTAGTTGATAAATGTGATTGACTTGATTTTAAATACTTAAATGTAACACTTTATTACTATTGTTTAAATCCAATCGTCAGATTATTACTTGGCAAGGTTCTTTTAAAAGCTTCTCCTAAAAATTGTAAAACATCCGAAAATAATAAGCTTTCCATGCTTTGTATATGTAATGCAATATTTGCAGCTAAAATATGTAAGTACACACCTATTGGTGCACAATAAATGGTTTATATCTTTGATCTAAAAATGCAGTTATAATACCTGCTAGTGCATCACCGGAGCCACCTTTTGCTAAACTCTTGTGTCAAATCTAACAAATGATTAGTGGTGTAAACTGAAATAAATAAAATTGATGGCAGAATAATTAAAGCGGTAAATTTTGACAAAAAGGCTAAGACACAGCTAGTGAAGAAAACTACAACCCAAACTTGAGTCCTCTTTGAGATAATTATTTTAAGATATGAAAATAAAGAAAGAAAGTAAAAACAGCCAAATAAAACTTTGCGACCACAATAAATCCATGTAATATTTTCTACTAATATTGGATGCAATAAAAAGACAGCGGTCGTCCATAATGCAATAAATTGATTTTTAGTTAATTGCTTAAAAATTGAAATCCTAATAGACCATTAATCAAATGAAAAAATAGATTCTCTAGCTTAATAAATCTTGCATTAAAAACAAATAATTGATACTCCAACGAAAGCGAAATATACATTAAGTATTGATAACATAAATATTTTTTCTATTTTGTGTGTATTAATATATTTTCCTACCTAACTTATTTAAAATGTGGATTATTGTAAATCATCAAATCATCATCTAGCACAATTAGAAATTGGGGCTCAGTGTAGTATTATAAACAATAAAACAAATTAATGTAGCTACAAAAAAATGAATACTGTATTCTCTATTTTGATTATTACATTTACTACTCAAATAGTTTGTCTAATTTGTGAATTCTATGTAATATTAGCAAAAA
>JBIKPT010000121.1:0-8753 GCA_044357355.1 Chitinophagales bacterium | reverse complement strand
CGAATGCAAAATGCCGGAAAATATTATCTATAACTTCAGAACCTTTACTTTTCTTTTTTGTAGTTCCAAACAAGTTGGTTGATTGCTCTTCTTCCGGAAATTTTAAATTCCATACTTGTAAATCATGTGCTGTAACGAATAAGGTGACCGGAATTTTTTTAAATCGTTTGGAGAAAGAAAAATCGAGCGCAATCGGCAATCTTTGTCTGCCGTCTTCTTTCACATAGGTTTTTAATTCCACACCGGCATTGCGCACCAAAGCAGCAAACGTCCAGTTGCTTTTAGGATTGTGATAACCAATTGCCACATCTGTGGCAAAACCAAGAGATGTGTACGTTTCTAAATGTGATACAATAAATTTCAGATTAACACCATAAAAAAATTTACGAATGCTTCGACCAACACCTACCTGAAAATTGAAATCTGCCGCACGGAAAGTTCCGGTGGAATTTCCGGCAATATCTCTGCCATCAAACTTTCCATAGGAAGCATACTGCATAGTGTAAGCCAGTGTTGATTTTATTTTTGGATGATAATAGGCAAACGTGATATTACCTATATTAGTTTTATCAGTATAAAATGCGTTGGTAACAGATAGTTGCTTGTGAAAGGAACTATCCAAAAAACAAGGATTGGAAATTGCCAGCGAAATGTCTGCATCCTTCGTGTATTTGATACTTTGCAAACCGCCACCTAAGGCTTCCATGCGTGCGGATGTGGGAAATTGCAAAAAATCATAAATGTTTTTACCACCAATTTGTGCAGTTGCAAAATGGGACAAAAAAAGACAAAATGATATCGCAATTATTTTCTTCAAAATGATGGTACAAAATAAGGCAAGATTTTCGGATATTCAAACTCCTAATTTCTAAAGGGGAACAAATTTGTTTTATTGATTAGCTTATATCAAAATAAAGTCCCTTTAGGGATTTAGGGTATCAAAACCGCGTCCCAATCTTTCCAGACTGGCTCATAATGTTTAGAACGAATCATTGCTGCAACAGCTTCCGGAGAACGATAGTCGTGTATTTCAAATTGCTTCAATGCTTCCGAATCGGAATAACCACCTGGTTCCGTTTTGCTGCCGGCACTCATAGACGTAATGCCATATGGAAAAACCACATCTCTAAAGGCTGCACGTTCGCGAGATGAAAGCGACAGCTCCACATCCGGAAAACAAATGCGATAAGCACAAATTAATTGCAGTAATTCCTTTTCACTCAGCACGGACTTTGGCATAAACTCACCTTCGTGCGGACGTATGCGTGGAAACGAAACAGAGTACTTTGTTTGCCAGTACGTCTTTTGCAAATAGTCCAAATGCAGCGCATTAAAATAACTGTCTGTGCGCCAGTCTTCCAAGCCTAGTAGAACACCTAATCCAATCTTATGAATACCAGCTTTTCCGAGCCTGTCAGGTGTTTCTAAGCGGTATTCGAAATTTGATTTTTTACCTTTCGGATGAAAGGATTTATAGATTTCTTTATGATACGATTCCTGATAGACCAGCACCGCATAAACGCCTGCATGTTGAAGCAATTCGTACTCGTGTTGTTCCAACGGTTGTACTTCTATCGAAACCTGCGAAAAATGCTGTTTCACAAGTTCCACGGCATGCACTAAATAATCAATACCAACGAGTTTATCGTGCTCACCGGTGACGAGTAAAATGTTATCGTAGCCATATGATTTTATGATTTCAATTTCTGCTAAGATTTCCGCATCGGTTAATGTTTTACGTGGAATTTTATTGGTAAAACTGAAACCACAATAAGTACAGATATTCTGACATTCATTGCTCAGATACATAGGAATAAACAACTGCATATTTTTGCCAAATCGCTCTAACGTGAATCGCTTGCTTAATTCCATCATTTGTTCCAGAAAAGGAGCTGCTGCCGGAGAAATTAGCACCAAAAAATCTTCAATAGTGTATGCAGACTGTGTCGTTTTGGTTAAAACTCGTTCAACGTCTGTTTGATGTACATCAACAAATTTAGCCTGTATGGAATTCCATTCGTATTTTTTAATTATTTCGTTAAACATATCTTATTGAAATTCAGTTTAATATTAGGTAAACAGCAAATCTAATTCAAAGTTACAAACATACTGCAATATACACGTTTCCATATTGATAAATTAATAAGCAGGTAAGTCTGATTATGATTATTTTTACAGTGGTATTGCTCTCTTTCATAATAGGATTAAAGTAAGCGCTTATGAAGAAAATTTACACTCTTATCTTACTGCTTAGTGGTCTTTTTGGAAAGCTGTTTTCACAAACTACTGATTTGCTAATTTCTGAATATGGCGAAGGTTCATCTGGCAATAGCAAATACATAGAACTCTATAATGGCACCGGCAGCAGTATTAATTTAAGTGATTACAGAATATGGACAATCAGCAATGGTGGAAGTTGGCCGGAAGGAAGTATTACACTTTCCGGAACGCTTGCCACCGGCGTTACCTATGTAATTGCCAATAACGCTACCGATGTGCCAGGAGCAAATCAATATACCGGCTCTTGCAACTGGAATGGTGATGACGCTGTTGGTCTGGCAAAAAATATTGCTTCCGTATGGACATTAATAGATGTAGTTGGTACGGATGGCGCTGATCCCGGAAGTGGCTGGCCTGTCGCTGGCACGGCAAATGGCACCGTAGATAAAAGACTAACCAGAAAAGCAAGTATCTGCTCACCTACTACAGATTGGACTGTTTCAGCAGGAACCACTACCGCTAATTCACAATGGACCATCACCACATCTTATACCTCGGGTGCAGCTAATGCCGGACATTCTGCTCCATGCAGTGGAGCAACTTCGGAAATCCAACTGCAACAACCGGCAGGCATTGATTCTGCTTGCGGTTTCATTTATGATTACGGTACATACATCATAGGCAACTCATCCGATGTTACCATACAACTAAAAAATCTTGGAACAGGCTCATTAACTATTGACTCTACCGTTATAAGTGGAACCAATGCCGCAGAATTCAGTGTTTTTTCTGCTCCATCTTCGTCTGTAGCCGCTGGTGATTCTACTACTATGATTATTCGATTTACAGCAGGACTTCCAGGAACTAAAACCGCATTTCTTACCATTTATTCAGACGATGCAAATGAAAGCGCCTGCACCATAAATTTATCAGCAAATGCAACCTATGCTTCTTGTACTGAATTAATTATTTCTGAGTATGGAGAACCCTTAACCGGCAATGGAAAATACATAGAGATTTATAATGGAACACCATCAAGTATTAATCTGGCAAACTATGAACTATGGAGTGTGCTGAATGGTGGCACTTGGCCGGAAAATATTTTGTCCTTATCTGGTACACTTTCATCAGGAAGTACTTATGTGGTTGCAAATAACTCAGCCGATGTGCCAACTGCAGATTTTTATGACGCTACTTTTTGCAACTGGAACGGCGATGATGCAGTAGGTTTAGCAAAACTGGTGGGTGCCTCTTTTTATTTAATTGATGCCGTTGGTACAGATGGTGCAGATCCTGGCGCAGGCTGGTCGGTTGCAGGTGTTTCTAATGCAACCAGCGACCAAACTTTAGTAAGAAAAACTTCGATAGACAGACCTACTACCAATTGGACTAATTCAGCAGGAACAACAAATGTAAATACAGAATGGTTTGTACGACCTTATCAATTAACTAGTATTGGTTGTAATATCAACTCTTGTTTAACCAGCAGCACTATCGGATTTACAGTGAGTACAGCAACTGTTACCGAATCCAACACAACAGTTACTATAAATATTACCATGCCAACGGCACCATCATCTACGGTAAATGCTATTATCAGCGATGCTCTTTTAGGTACAGCATCCAGTGGAACAGATTATTCAGCATTTAGTCCAACTTCTTTATCTTTTAGTCCAATAGAAGTGTATCCAAATACAAAATCAGTTACTATTACTATTTCTGATGATGCTATTTCAGAATCAAATGAAAATATAGTATTGAGCATTGATGCCCAATGTGGTGCTTTAATATCAAACGGAACATATTCTCTAACTATTATTGACAATGAAATACCAGAAGGATTAGTCATTAATGAATTTAGCCAAGGTTCATTTAGTAAAGAATATATTGAATTAGTGGTAACAGGAACACCAGGTACAACCATTGATTTACGTGGTTGGATTGTAGATGACAATAGCGGTATTTTTTCTGGTGGTTATGGTACTCAAATGGGTATTGCTGATGGCCATCTTAAATTTTCAGACATTTGCACTTGGGAAAAAGTTCCTGTAGGTTCTATTATTTTAATTTATAATTCATCTGATAAGAATACAAAAATTACTATGGTCGATGATCCAACAGATGCTGATTTAGATTATTTATATGTAGTTGGAATAGAATCGGCTCCTACAACTTGTGCAAGTATGGCAATAGCAAATTTATATTTTTCTTCAGATTGTATTAAACCAAATAATGCATCCTATGATCAATACACACCACCTGTTTACACCAACGTAGATTGGGGCACGATTGAATTTAGAAATGGAGGTGATGCCACTCAAGTTCGAAGTCCGTCGGGTGGCTTTTTTCATGGTTTATCATATGGCAGTAAAGGTTCAGGTTCTGATTGTTCTATCTGTGCCATTACGCAAGCAAACCATCCGGATTATGCCGTTTATGGCAGCAATGCATTATATTTTTCAGGCACTACACAACGTACATTTTCTTTTCAAAATACCAATGATAATGATTATCGAAAACAAAACAACTGGACCAGCACTACTACTACACCTCCAAATACTTTAGAAACACCTGGTGATTTTAATAATGCCAATAATCAAACTTGGATATTATCACTGCGTAGTCCTTTTGGTGTAGTTTTAGATAATCAATCTTATACGTGCAATCTTCGTGCTTTTGAAAGTAGATTATATTTAGATGGAATCGACAGCATTATTTACTGGATAAAAAACAATATATCAACCGATCATGGTGCTTTTACTGCACAAACCATTTTACATGATGATGCCAGTGCCGGTATAGGTTTTCAAAATACAAACTTAACAGGCACACCTTTATTTATGCGAAAAACATTTGCAGCTTCGCCGTCTACAGCATCACCGGCAAATTATAAAATCAGATTTTACGTAACCACACAGGAATTACAAGATTATTGTGATTATATCAATCCCATTTTAAATGCGATACCAGGCTATTCTACAGTGCATAATCATACACCGGGCACCGTGATCAATCATTTAAAAATTTATCGCACCAATACTACCGACAGAGCATGGACGGTTACATCGGATGCGCAAGTGCAGATAGTAACGCCAACCATTGGAACCTATGGTGACTACACTACCTTTGAATACGATGGGTTTAGTGCATTTTCAGGCTATGCATTAGGTGATATTGTTACGCCATTTATCGGATTGCCGGTTGAATTAATTGCATTTTCTGCCAATTGCAAAGATGACATCGTAACCATAAATTGGACAACAGCTTCTGAATTAAATTCGGCCTACTTTGAACTGGAACGTTCTTCAGATGCTATCCATTTCAGTCCTGTAACAAAAATAGAAACCGGAGCCAATTCTACACAGTTAAAAAATTATAGCTATGCCGATTTATATCCATTAAACGGCATTAATTATTATCGGTTGAAGCAACAAGATATTGGGAATACAGCACCGGTATATTCTACAATTATACAAACCGCTTGTGACGAATTTTCAACGAATACTTCATCCGTTTTTTATACTGCTGACAATAGTTTTCATGTTCATTTAACTGCAGAAACGACTAAACATCTTTCTTTCAGTTTGTATGAAATTTCAGGAAAGTTGTTGTATCAGGAAACAAAAACTATAGGTGCAGGAACCACTGATTTTGCACTCAACTTCAGGCATACATTAGCTTCCGGTGTTTATGTTTTGCAAATGATAGACGTCCATAAAATCATCTCTAAGAAAATAGTGGTACCCTAGATTTGTTTTGGTTTGAGAGATTTCATGCTTACCCAAAGTCCATAGAAAATACAATGTGGAAAGTGCAAATTTTTGGGTATTAATTTTGTGAGCTAGATAAGCTTACAAATAAATCCAGTTTCTACCCGAACTTAAAGCTACCCGTTAAGAGATAAAGAGTGGTAATTTCTCAAGAAATGGAGAAAAAAATTAATTTATCCAACTTGTTTTATAAATGCCAAAAATTTGATTCACATCAAGGATTTTCGATTTTTTAGCATGATATATTAAACAATATTTTAATGCCTGTTGAAAACAGCCGATTTATTAACAAATACTAGTGGAAAAGTGAATTTTGTGTTAGAAAAAAACAGCTAAAATCTATAATAGCTTAATATAAAAAAACAAGCGGGATTGCTCAATTTAGAGTAATTTTGACTAGCCGTTTTTAATTATTTAGAGAAAGATAACCATAACCGAATTATATGATTAAATTTTACACGTCTCCAACTTTGTATACTACCCAATCTAACTTAAAACCAGACAACAGAAAACCTGGATTTTTTACCCTTTTTTATCCTTTTTTATGAACAAAAATTTTTCGATTTTACTACTTACCTGTTTGTTATTTTTTGTTCAAGAATTAAATGCTCAGCCTTGGACATATGATTTTGGAACTGGAACTGGAACGCATCCAACAAATTCAGCAAGTACAACTTTTTTAACATCTACACCATCAGGAACATACAGAGTAAGAACTGGTTCTGCAGGAGGAACAATCGTATTAGCTAATGCAGGAACTTCTTTAGGTACTGCAACTGAGCTACAAATTCAATCTGCAACCTCAACTTCGTCTAATAAATTTGGTGTTTATGATTGGACAAGTCCATCAACATCGGCTTATTTAAAATGTAAAATCAGAACTACTTCTTCAGGAAGTGGAAATTTAAATCTTTCATTTGGTGTAAATACGACAGGTAGTGACAATCAAGGTTACACTTCACATTATAATAATTCACTAGCAAGTTTAACAATCGCATACACATCTGGTGCAATTAGCTCTGTAGTGAGAAGAATAAGTGGTTCCAATACAACCATAACCAGTTCCGGTTTTGCAAAAGATACCGACCAAGAAATAGAAGTATATGCCAATAATAGCAGTGGTTCACTGAGTTATTACAGAAGTGGAACAGTTTATACTTTAGCCACAAGAACATGGGATTGCTGGTTAGGTGGAACAAGAATAGTAAACAATGGAGCTACAGCAGGTTCACTTGCTGTTTCAACAAATTTGTCTGGTTTTACTTTTTTTGCTGAAAGTAGTGCCTCAAATGCAGCTTATATTTATTTAGATGATTTTGAATATGCCAATGCCTTACCAAGAATTTATATTTCAGACAACGGCACACAAGTAGCAGCTGCCAATTTAAATGAAAGCACCACGGCTCATATTTTAAATAAAATAAAAATTGATGCTGTTTCTGGTTTTAATCCAAACTTAACAGGCATGACTTGTACCACTGCAGGTGGATATGATGCTGCAGACATCACCAATTTAAAAGTTCGTTATTCTACCGATGCCACATTGGATGGCGCAGATGCAACATTAAGTACTTTAAGCAGTCCAGGAGCTGCAGGTTCTAAAACATTTCCTTCGTTTACTTCACAAACGATTACCGGTGGAACAACTGGTTATATTTTCATTACAGCAGATATAGCGGCCAGTTCAGCCAGTGGTGGTAATACAATTAGTGTTAATGCTCTTGGTTCATCTAATCTTACATTTTCTTCAGGCATTGTAGCATCAGCAGCAACAGCAGGTGGAACACAAACCATAATATCAGCATGTACCAATCCAATCATTGGCACACAACCTACTACACCGCAATCAGCTTGTACAGCTACCAACACCACTTTTACGGTAGCGGCAACAGGTACATCTCTTACCTATCAATGGCAAGACAGCATTGGTGGTGGCAGCTGGGCAAATATCACATCAGGTACTTCAGGTACTTTTACTTACAGCGGCTATACATCTGTTAGTTTATTAGCCAGTTCATCAGCAGCAGCTACCCGTTTTTTCAGATGTATTGTTTATTCCAGTGGCAGCTGTCCTGTTCCCAGTGATACGGCTCGCTATATAGTTAATGACGTACCGGCACAACCCGGAACAATTACTAATGGAGGAACAAGCGTTTGTCAGGGACAAACAGGTTATACGTACTCAATTAGTGCAGTTTCCGGTGCCACAGGTTATACGTGGTCGTATACCGGTACGGGAGCAACCATTACACCAAGTGGCACATCAGCAACGGTAGATTTTTCAGGATCAGCCACTTCGGGTAATTTAACTGTAACTGCAGACAATACTTGTGGTTCCAGTACAGCAAGAACATTAGGATTAACCGCGATTTCTTGTACGAATACCATCACCACAACCGCTGCATCTTATGGTCCGTTTTGCAATGCATCGGGAAATGCAATCAGTGTGGCGTTTACATCTACAGGAACTTATACAGGAAACTTTTTTGTACAGCTATCAAATGCGAGTGGCAGTTTTCCTGCAAATTCTACCAGTAATTTAATTAGCAGCGGAACATCTACTTCACCTATTTCTGCAACGATACCTGCAGCACAGGCTGCCGGCACAGGTTATCGTGTCCGTGTGGTGAATCAAACACCGGCAACACAAAGTGGCAATGATAATGGAAGCAATATAACTGTAACAGCAGCAACAACACCATCGGTGAGTATTGCCATTACAACAGGTACGAATCCAACTTGTGCAGGTTCATCTGTAACCTT
>JBIKPT010000104.1:0-10100 GCA_044357355.1 Chitinophagales bacterium | reverse complement strand
ACCGTATTCTTCTATTAATGTAGAATAAATAAAATCCGAGAAGGCATCCGGAAGGAAGTTGCATTGCGTGCTTTTTCCAGGTGCTATTCTGAATAAACCACCTTTTGCAATTGCGATATAAGCTTGTTTTTGCTGATAAAAATCATCGGACGTCATATCCGGATTTTGCCAACTGGTAAGCCGGCTCAGCCATACGTCTGCACGTCCATGATCTGGCAGGAAAAACCAGGAGAACGCTACGATTAAACTTGCCATTACAAATCCACCGCCAAAGATTGCCATGATAAATTTTGTACTGACGCGACCTATAAACAAGACAACAATACAGGTCATAAATAAGATTGCCGCAGAAGACAAATTATCCAGCATAATAAGTCCGCAGATGAGTACGATTGGTGCCATTATATGCATGGTCACCTCTTTCATATCTTTGATTACACCTGCTTTTTTTGCCAGCATCCTCGATGTATACATGATTAATGCCAGCTTTGCAAAATCGGATGACTGGAAAGTAAGCCCTACTACTGGAATACGCACCCAACGGCTGGCATCATTAATTCGAACTCCAAAAAATTTTGTATACAAGAGCAATGGCACTGACAATATGAGCATCATTTGTGCCACACGTGAAAAATAGCGGTGATCAATCTGATGAATGACATAGGTAATAAATAAACCAACTCCTAAAATAAAGCCATGTCTTAATAAATAGTACTCCGTATTTCCATGCTCGTTTTTATATGCCAGTGAACGAGTAGAACTATAAACCAACAACAATGATATAGCACTTAGTATGGCAACAATGTACCATATATACTTATCTCCTTTGATGTTGTTTACAATTCTTCCGAGCATATTATTGATTTAGAAAGTTTACAGATTTAAGACATTGCGTTTAAATTGTTTGCCTCTGTCTTCATAGTTTTCAAATAAATCAAAACTTGCACAACAAGGCGACAATAAGACCACATCACCTTTATCAGTAATATTATAGGCCATCTGTACTGCCTGTTCCATGCTTTGTGTATCGAGAATATAGCCAACTTCTGAAGCGAAAGCAGCATGCAGTTTCTCATTATCTTTTCCAAGACAAATGATGGCTTTCACTCTTTTATTTACTAAATCTTTAATCAGGGTATAGTCATTTCCTTTATCAACACCACCTGCTATTAATACTACAGGCTTAGTCATAGACTCGAGTGCATACCAGGTTGAGTTTACATTTGTTGCTTTTGAATCGTTAATAAAATCGACACCTTTGATGGTAGCTACAAATTCAAGACGATGTTCCAGATTTTTAAAATCTTCCAGACTTTCTCGAATTTTTTCGTTGCGTACACCGACTAATTTTGCAGAGATGGCTGCTGCCATTGAATTGTAGGAATTGTGGATTCCGTGGATAGAGAGTTCACTTGTTGGCATGGTAAAGTTGTTTTTATTGAGTTCGATAATTAATTGTTGATTTTCTATGTAAGCGCCGTTGCTTACTTTTTGATGATACGAGAATGGAATTTTTTGTACGACTGTATTCGCCATTTGAAAATATTCTGTGGTTACTGCATCATCCTGACAATAGATGAAATAATCGTTTGCGTCCTGATTTTTAGTAATACTGAATTTAGACCGGATATAATTCTCGAATTTGTAATTGTATCTGTCCAGATGATCTTCCGTGATATTGCACAAAATGGAAATGAACGGCTTAAATGTGGTGCAATTATCCAATTGGAAACTGCTGATTTCCAGTACAAAATATTCTTTATCACCATCCGCTACCTGCCGTGCGAAAGATGTTCCGATATTGCCGCCAAGTCCGACATCCAAACCAGCTTTTTCCAGAATATGATAGGTTAAAGAAGTGGTAGTCGTTTTGCCGTTAGTGCCGGTAATGGCAATAATTTTTGCTTTTGAAAACCGAAATCCGAATTCAATTTCAGAAATGACCGGAATTTGTTTTTCTTTAATTTTTTGAATAATAGCAACCTTATCTGCAATACCGGGACTTTTTATAACCGTCGTTGCCGAAAGGATAATATCCTCTGTATGCTTGCCTTCTTCAAATGGAATATTTAATGCAATAAGTTCGTCTTTGTAAGCTTGTTTTATTGCACCAAAATCAGATACAAATACTTCCATTCCTTGCTTTTGTGCAAGTTTGGCTGCGCCTACACCGCTTTCACCACTTCCTAATATGATTATTTTATCTTTCATTTTACTTTTTAATACACCACCAATGTGTATCTACATTTTTATCTGATTTTCAGGGTTACGAATGAAATAACAGCTAACAGAATACTGATAATCCAGAAGCGTAATACAATTTTTGCTTCGTGATATCCTTCTTTCTGGAAATGATGATGTAACGGAGACATCTTAAAAATTCTTCTGCCTTGTCCGTATTTTCTTTTGGTATATTTGAAATAGCCTACCTGTAGTATAACGGATAAATTTTCAACGAAGAAAATTCCGCACAGTATTGGAATTAATAATTCCTTACGAACAATTAAGGATACCGTTGCAATTACACCACCGAGCATAAGGCTTCCGGTGTCGCCCATAAAAACCGTTGCAGGAAAAGCATTGTACCACAAGAATCCTATGGTTGCTCCAATTAAAGCGGCACATACAATTACAACTTCTGCGGAATCCGGTATATATAAAACATTTAAGTAGTCTGCAATTTTAACGTTGCCGGAAACATAGGCAAAAATGGCCAATGTAATCAGCACGATGACAGAAACACCTGCAGCTAAACCATCAATACCATCAGTAAGATTGGCAGCATTGGAAACAGCCGTTATGATAAATATTACAAACGGAATAAAGAATATCCAACCCCATTTTTGATAATCATTTGTAAATGGTTTCAGGAAATAAGAATAGTCGAGTAAATTATCTTTGAAAAACGGAATGTTGGTTTTCAATGCTTTTGTTTCGTGCGACAGATATTTATCACCAACAATAATTCCTTTCCCTTCATACATTACATTTGCTGAAGAAAAAACCTTTTCCGGTTTGTCCCAGTTTATTTTTCCTTCTTTGCTTATTTGATATTCAAAAACATTATCAAAGTCTCTAACCTTTACTGATGGATGAAAATATAGAACACAGCCAACGACTAATCCGAGAACGACCTGTGCGAGAATTTTAAATTTTCCGCGTAAACCTTCTTTATCTTTTTTAAATACTTTGATATAGTCATCTAAAAATCCGATGCCACCCATCCAAATCGTTGATACCAACAACAACACTACATACACATTGTCCAGCCTTGCAAACAAAACAGTTGGTATAACTATTGCTGCAATAATAATGACGCCACCCATTGTTGGAGTGCCTTTCTTTTCTACCTGACCGTGTAATCCTAAATCTCTTACGGACTCACCAATTTGCATTTTCTGCAACCAGCGTATCACTCTTCTTCCGATTAACATGGAAATAATCAGTGAAACGATAATAGCCATAGAAGCTCTGAACGTAATGTACTGAAACAATCCTGACCCGGACAGTCCGAAGTTTTCCTGAAGATATTTAAATAAGTAGTACAGCATTATTTTTTCATTTCTAAAAATGTTTCCTGCAATATTGCTTTATCGTCAAAAGGATATTTTATGTTCTGTATTTCCTGGTATTTTTCGTGTCCTTTGCCGGCCAGCAAAATGATATCTTTTGCATTTGCCAGATTGCAAGCGATACGAATTGCTTCTCTTCTGTCTGTTACAGACATCACTTTATTATAATTTTGTGCAGGCACACCGACTTTCATTTCATTGATAATCTCTTCCGGTTGTTCATTGCGCGGATTATCAGAAGTCAGGATTACTTTGGTAGACAATTCACTTGCGATGTGTGCCATATCAGGACGTTTTCCCTTATCGCGATTTCCACCGCAGCCAATTACTGTAATGACCTGCTCGTTGTGCGTTCGAATTTCATTGATGGTATCTAACACATTTTTTAATGCATCCGGTGTATGTGCATAATCAACTATACCTATAATTTTTTGTGTCGGTGAAGTCAGACAATCAAACCTTCCTTCAGCACCTCTTAATGTTGAGATAGCGCTTAAGGCTTCATTTTTTTCCATACCCAGCAATACGCAGGTAGCATAAATTGCTAATAAATTATACGCATTAAATCTGCCGGTCATTTGTAAGTGCACGTCAATTCCGTCGCATTCAATGATTAAACCGGTAAATGTATTTTCTAAAATTTTGAAGCGGAAATCTGCTAAACTTTTTACCGCATATGAATATTTAATTGCAGCTGTATTTTGCAACATCACCTCGCCGCGCTTGTCGTCGATATTGGTTAAAGCAAAAGCTGTTGCAGGTAATTGGTCAAAGAATTTCTTCTTGGCATAAATATATTCCTGAAACGTTTTGTGATAATCTAAATGATCGTGTGTAATGTTTGTAAAAATTGCACCTGTGAACTCAAGTCCAAAAATTCTATCCTGGTCTGCTGCATGCGAGCTCACTTCCATGAAGGCATACTCACAATTTTCGTCCACCATTCTACGCAGCAATGCATTTATTGCAATCGGATCCGGCGTGGTATGCGTGGAAGGAATTTCTTCATTGTTTATTTTATTCACGATAGTTGACAGCAATCCTGATTTATGATTTTTCTGCACATAAATCTGGTGTAATAAAGTTGCCACAGATGTTTTACCGTTCGTACCGGTAACACCTACTAATTTTAAATTTGCTGAAGGATGATTATAAAAATTGCAAGCCATTATTGCTGCGGTTCTGCGTGCATCTTTTACCTGTACATAAACGACTGTTGCCTGCAGTTCAACCGGAACCTCTTCACACACAATTACACTTGCACCCTGTTCTATTACCTTCGGAATAAAAGTATGTCCGTCAACGGCAGAGCCTTTCACGGCAAAAAAGACATCTTTTGTTTCTACTTTACGAGAATCCAATCTCAATTCATTTACAGCAATAGCTGCATCTCCGATAATAGTTACCGGATGTACATTGAATAATATGTCTTTTAATTCTTTCATTAATTGAGCACCAATTGAATTGAACTTCCTTTTATTATTTGACTGCCTGCAGGAATGGATTGTCCTGCTACTTTTCCTTTTCCGATGAAGGAAACTTTAAATCCTTTATTTTCTAACACATACACGGCATCATCTAACAACATACCACGGACATTTGGAACCTTATTTTCTTCTATGTCAATTTTCCCGATTCCGATTCTTTCCGAGCTGTCACTTTTTACAAATGCATATTCCCAGTCCTCTTTAAAATCAAATTTTACGTTGAATCTTTTATTAAATTCGTTTACTTCCTCTTTGGTGCCTTTTAAAAATGGAAGAGGTTTGTTGGAAAGCGTTGAATCTTTATTAATTGCTTTGTTGCCTTTTATATTTGAGGTAATAATTTTGTCAGCCATTGTTCTGAAAACAGGTGCAGAGACAGCACCACCGGTTGTAAATAAACCTTGCGGTCCACCAATAACAACGATACAGGAATACAGTGGGTCATCAGCAGGAAAAAAACCAACGAATGATGACAAATTTTTATCTGTATAACCTGTTTTTCCAAAGCTCATTTTTGCTGTACCGGTTTTTCCGGCAATACGATAATGTGGTGTAAAAATCCCTCTGCCTGTACCGTTTTTATCTTCTACCACGCGTAACAGAATTTCTTTTGCCATAGCTGCAGCTTCCGGTTTGCATATTTTTTGCTTAGTAGACGTTGGTTTGTATTCTCGAATAACATTGCCATTATCTAATACTTGCTGCACTAAATAAGGTTTCATTCTGGTACCGTTATTAGCTATAGCATTATAAAAAGTTAGTATTTGCAATGGAGTAAATTTGACTTCATAACCATGAGCAATCCATGGCAGTGAAAGTGCGCTCCAGTCTTTTGGCTGATGAATAACCGGTGATGATTCACCTTTTAAATCTATATGAGCAGCAGCCGTTAATCCGAAATCTTCCAGTTTATTATAAAATTTTTGTTTGTTGCTGCCATAGAACTGTGTTATCCATTTTGCTATAACCACATTGGAAGAAATTGCCAGTGCTTTTCCAGGTGTTAGAAAACTATATTGTGAATTATGACCATCATCTGTTAGAAGTTGACCTGCAAAAACAGCATTTGCATGGTTTGAATTTATGGAATCTGTCAACTTAATTAAGCCATCATCGAACAAAGCCAGATATCCTGCAATTTTAAAAACAGAACCAGGTTCATTGCTTAAGCCAATTGCATAATTATAGTTTTCGCTGTAGGTTGCATCTTTGTTTTTTCCTAAATTGGCAATGGCTTTTATGGCACCGGTTTTTACTTCCATTAAAATAGCGCATCCAAAATCAGCCTGATATTCCGTGACTGCCTCTAGCAAGGTAGACTCCGTAATATCCTGCAATCCTAAATCTATGGTTGTGATAATATCATATCCGTTTTTGGGTTCAATTTGTCCTGCACCTTTAATCGGCACCCATTCGCCACCGGCAATTTTCTGTTTCAATACTTTTCCGTTCACACCTTTTAATAAAGAATCAGATGCTTCTTCGAGTCCGATATCCTGTGCATTATCACGGATTAAGCCGATTGTTCGCTGAGCAAGATGGCCATATGGATTTCTGCGTTCCTGATGTGTTTCTACAATCAATCCACCTTTAAATTTTCCTTCGCGGAAAAGCGGCCATTTCTTAATATCTTTTAATAAGGAATAATCCGCGTTGGCACATAACGGATAATAACGTTTCTTTTGTTTTCTTGCTTTAATAAGTTGTTCTTTATAACCCTGAACGGTATTCTTATAAAAATGCTTCCACATATAAAATGCCAGCGAATCCACATTTTTCTTAAAGATTTCATCTGTCATTGCTTTGGAATCAAAGTCGATGTGCAGTTCAAAGTAAGGAACTGAAGTAGCCAGCAGTTTATCATCTGCAGAATAGATATTTCCGCGTTCTGCTTTTACATCAAAATAATTAGTGGTTAAACTATCTGCTAACCGTTTCCAATTATGTACTTTATCATTTTGAATCTGATATACCTTTCCCAGCACGGCGACTCCAAACAAGGAGCACAATCCGCCGATGAGGTAGATACGAAATAATATGTTAGACTTAATATTCACTACTTGATCACTTTCTTTATTCTAATGTTCCATTTTTAACTTCAATTTTCTTCGGTGGCTGCACCAATGATTTCAATCCGTATGGTTCCAGAATTTTCTGTAATTCAGATTGTTTGCTTTTCTGATTCATTTCTGTTTTAACGGTCATATATTCCCAGCGCAATTCTTTTATCGTTTCCTGTTTTTTATTAATTCCGCGATTCAGACGAACTGCCATATGTGTATTAAAAATTTCTATGACACCAATCAGTACAATGGCGACAACAAACAAGAAATTATGAATGACCTGTGCATAGGAAATAAAATCATCAATGCCAAATGCACGCAATATCGTTTCCACCATCTTTTGCAGTTTGGTTTGTGTTGGCAATTGTTCGATATTTATTTCTTCTTCAAGCACTGATTTGTTGATTTATTTTGATTTATTGATTCTTTTAATTCATTTTTTAATCTGTGTAATAATCTTAATCACTTAATCAGCGATTTTCTCTGCTATTCTTAATTTGGCACTTCGCGCTCTTGAGTTTATTTTCAATTCTGCAGTACTTGCTTCAATCGGTTTTCTGGTAATTACTTTTAAATGATGTTCAAATCTTCCGAACACATCTTTTTCCGGTTCACCTTCAAACACACCATTCTTCATGAAATTTTTCGTCAGTCGGTCTTCCAAAGAATGATAACTCATGATGACCAATCGTCCGCCTTCTTCCAAAACTTCTTCACTTTGCTGTAAAAAATCTTTGATGGCATTCAACTCATCGTTTACTTCAATTCTGATTGCCTGGAAAACCTGTGAAAAATATTTCACCTCAATTCCTTTAGAAACCATCTTACAGATATTTACTAAATCTTTGGTGGTTTCAATTGGCTGAATGCTTCGCTGTTCCACAATTTTAAGTGCCAATGTTTTTGCATTGATCACTTCGCCGTAAAATCCAAGAATATTTTGAAGTTGTTCTGCAGAATATGTATTCACTACTTTTTTTGCGCTGATGCCTTCTTTGGTGTTCATACGCATATCCAGCGGTGCATCAAAACGTGTGGCAAAACCACGAGACGGTTCATCAATCTGGTGTGATGAAATGCCGAAGTCTGCTAAGATGCCTTGTACCCGTGTAATGCCGTGCAATTTTAAGAATCGTTTTAAGTGTCTGTAATTTGCCTGTATTAGTATGAACCGATTATCATTTGGCACATTTCGTTTTGCATCATCATCTACATCAAATGCAAACAATTTTCCTTTTTCACTTAATCGTTCCAGAATTTTTGTTGAATGTCCGCCGCCGCCAAAAGTCACATCTACATATATTCCATCCGGTTTGATATTCAAACCATCCATACATTCATTCAACATTACCGGAATATGATACATGTACTTTTCTCCTCTTTTAAAGAACTATTTGTTATTGTTTAATTTTGCCCAGATTTCATCTGCCATTTGCGCAAAGTTTTCCGGCTCTTTCGCAACCGTGCTGTAATACACTTCGCTGTTCCAAATTTCTATTACATCACCAAAAGCCAAAATCACTACTTCGTCTTTAATGCCCACCGCGTCAGTCAATCTTTTTGGAATCAACACTCTGTCGTTACTGTCTAAATCTACCTGTGATGCGGCCTGATAGAAATAGCGCAAAAACTCACGCTCTTTAGATTGAAACCAGTTCAGTTTTTTGTTCATTTCATCCGTAATGGTATTCCATTGTGTGATTGGATATAAGCGCAAACAGTTATCCAAACCTTTGTTGATGACATATTTACTGTTAGTTTCTTCCGGAATCTGACGCAACAAATCAGTAGGTAACCGAAGGCGGCCTTTGCCGTCTACTTTTACTTCATATTGACCTGTTAATGCGTTCATGTGGTATGTGGTGAATTCTGATAGACAAAAATAGTCTAAATGTTACACAAATTCCCACTTTCTACCACTTTTTACCGTTGATTATCATGTTAATAAGTCTAAAAATGTGCATATCTGTCTACATTTATGTTCATTCAATGTTTATAATGAAATTAATTGATTGATTATCAATATTAAATTATAAACAAGTACTTATTAACAAACTTAAATTTGTGGGAAATTAGATGGGCAATATGATTCAAATTGATGTTTGAATTATTGAAATAAAAAAAGGCTGATTCAATTATGAATCAGCCCTAACATTTTAATTTATATCCAAAACTATCTGTCGTCTCTTTCTCTTGCGCGGTCCACCATTGGTTTTCCTGCGCCTTTGTTGCGTTTGTACACGGCTAAAATTTGCTCAGCATCATCGCTGTTAGTGGCAAAGAAAGAAAAGTTATCTAAAATTCTGATATCATCAATTCTTCTGGATTCTATTCCAGCCGTTGATTTTAATTCTTCCAGTAATTCACGTGGTGTCATGCCATCTGCTCTGCCTTTTGCAAAAAACAACCGTGTAGAAGATGCATTTCTTCTTCGTGGCGCAGCATCTCTGCTTCCGCTGTCACGTCTGCTATCGCTTCTTCTGTCGTCACTTCTTCTGTCATCACGTCTTCCACGTCCATCATCACGTCTGTCTCTGCTCGCAAAACGGTCATTTCTGCCAAACTCTTCCCTTGGTGCTGCTTCTTTGATTTGTTTGTAAGCAGAAATATTCAACTCATCTTTTGCAAAATGTTTTATCAATGCTGCAACAATAACCTGTGGATCATTTTCACCTAAAATTTGCGATGCCAACTCTAAGTATTCGCTGTAATGCTCCGTTCCTATGATGGTTTCCACGTGTTCTGTTAAACGACGTGTTTTAATTTTCACCATATCATTTGCATCAGGCAATTTACCTTTTTTCATTTTTGCTTTAGAGATTCTCTCTACAAAAATTAATTTTCTTTTTTCTGATGGCGAAATAATAGCAATCGCTTTTCCTAATTTTCCGGCACGTCCTGTTCTTCCGATTCTGTGTACATACGATTCCGGATCTTGCGGTAACCCGTAATTAATTACGTGCGTCAAATCTGAAATA
>JBIKPT010000102.1:0-10178 GCA_044357355.1 Chitinophagales bacterium | reverse complement strand
ACCCGTAATTAATTCCGTGCGTCAAATCTGAAATATCGATACCACGTGCAGCCACATCTGTAGCTACCAACACACCGTATTTATTGGTTTTAAACTGCTTTACTACTTTCTCGCGCAAATTCTGTTGAATATCGCCATGCAATGCATCTGTGCTGTAACCTTTATCATTTAAATGATTGGCAATTTCCACTACTTCTGCTTTGGTGTTACAGAAAATAATACCGTAAAAATCTTCCTCCACATCCAACACACGGCAAAGTGCATCAAATTTATCTCTGTCTGGTACTTCAAAATAAGACTGATCAATGTTTACGTTTGTAATTTCCTGTTTTGCAATCTGCACCATGTTGAATTTTCCCATGTAGCGTTTTGCTAAGGATAAAATCCGGTCAGGCATCGTTGCAGAAAACAACAACATTCTGCGGCTTTCATTACAAGATTTTAAAATTAACTCGATATCATCGATGAAACCCATGTTTAACATTTCATCGGCTTCGTCTAATACAACGTATTTTACGTCTTCAAGTTTTAATTTTTTTCTTTCAATCAAATCAATCACACGACCTGGTGTACCAACTACTACATGTGTTCCTTTTTCCAGTTCGCGCATTTGCGAGCTGATAGGTGCTCCTCCATAAACGGTGGTAATCCAGATTTTTTTGGAACCTTTAAAACTTTTGATTTCTTCTGCTGTTTGAATCGCTAACTCACGCGTTGGAGCCAATACTAATGCCTGCACACTTTTTTGTGTCGGGTCAAATCGTTCTAAAATCGGCAAACCGAAAGCTGCGGTTTTTCCTGTTCCTGTTTGTGCTTGTCCTACAATATCTAAATCACCATTTAATAAAAGTGGTATAGTTTGTTGCTGAATTGGGGTGGGTACTTCGTACCCTTTTTTTTCTAGCGCGTCTAAAATGTCGTCGCTTAAGCCTAAGGCTCTGAATCCTTCCATAAAAATTTTTAATACTAATGAACCGTAAAGATACGCTGATTAGCTGAATGTTACAACGAAAGGATGTGTATATGGTGTTGCTATTGAGTTAATTAAAGTAAGTTTTGTTCTCGAAAACTGCAATAACTTTGCTGTGCAATAATAATATGATCTAAAACGGCAATCTCTAACATTTTCCCTGCTTCCACGGCATTTCGTGTTAATCGTATGTCTATTTCGCTTGGATTCAGATTTCCCGAAGGATGATTGTGACAAAGAATAATACAACTCGCCAGTTCTCTGACGGCTATGTTGAAAATCATTTTCATATCGGCAACCGTGCCGGAAACGCCGCCGCTGCTGATTTTATGTTTGGATATAAACCGGTTATTTCGATTGAGGTAAACTACCCAGAATTCTTCGTGCGGCAAATCCGACAAGATCGGCGACAGCATTTCAAAAACAGCTTTGTGGTTGATTATTTTCTCCTGCGGTTTTGCTTCTGATTGCGCTCTTCGCCTTCCCAATTCCAACGCGGCAGCAATCGAAATGGCTTTTGCTTCGCCAATTCCATGGAATTGCATCAAATCCTGAATGGATTTCTTGCCTAGTTGAAATAAGTCGTGCTGTACGGAAGCTAAAATCTGTCTGGAAAGTTCTACTGCGGACTGTTTGGCATTGCCGGAACCGATAATAATGGCAATTAATTCGGCATCTGAAAGGCTGTGTTTGCCTTTTAGCTGAAGTTTTTCTCTTGGCCGGTCTTCTTCCGCCCAGTATTTAATGGTGAGTTTGTTATCCGTATGCATAAAACAAAAATTGGTGTACCATTGAGATACACCAATCACTCATTTTCCATAAAAAATACGGAATTATTTTTCAACTATTTTTTCAATCCATTCAAATGCAGCATCACCTGAGACTTCAAATGTCCTGCTTTATTATCGTGGATTTGGTTTCTTTTAGCTAATTTATCTACCAGAGATACAACGCTTCCCATTGTTTTTTCTGCTTCAGCTTTATCGGTTAAACCTAAGAATTTGCGCAATGCATTTCTGGTGGTTTTTCCATAATAACGGTTTGCTAATCTTTTCTTAGCCGTTTGTCTGATTCTCTTTTTTGCCGATTTATGATGTGCCATTTTTTCTTTTTGAGTGTGCAAAGATAATCAAACGTTTAGATTAAAAAAAGTGAATTTTAAGTTAATTCTGAACTTTTTGCATAATTCTTCGCTTATAGATATAAAATAACGCTTTTTAATAACTTTTTGTATTCAAAAGCACGATATTTGCACTCTGATTAATATATACTTAACATGGAAGATTTGTCGATTTTATCGAATGCACACCCGAGCTACATTGATGCTCTTTATCAGGATTACTTAAAAGACCAGAATTCTGTTGATCCGGAATGGAAAAAATTCTTTGCCGGCTTCGACCTGGCTTACAAATATGGTGAAAACAGCGCACAACTGAATGGAGCCTCAGCTTCAGGAAATATCGAAGTGGTTTCTCCCAAAGAATTTAAAGTACTGAAACTGATTAGCGGTTACAGAAATAAAGGGCACCTACTAGCTAATACCAACCCTTTGCGTCCGCGCAGAGACCGACATGCCGACTTAGAATTGCATTATTTCAATTTAACAGAAGATGATCTGGAAACAGAATTCCATGCCGGAAAAGAAATAGGTATCGGCAAGGCAAAGCTGAAAGACATCATTTCACGACTGAAACAGATTTATTGCCGCACCATTGGTTGGGAATATAATTATGTGCTCGACAGAGATGAACGTGCCTGGCTGCGCGAACAAATCGAGCATGGCTATGTAGCCTATGAGCATCCGATAGAAAAGAAAAAAAGAATTTTATCCAAGCTAAATGAAAGTGAAGTACTGGAAAAATTTCTAGGCACCAAATATATCGGTCAAAAACGATTTTCCTTAGAAGGTGGCGAATCTACCATTCCGGCATTAGACTCTATGATAAATGTTGCCGCCAACCACGGTGTACAGGAAATAGTTATCGGCATGGCACATCGCGGTCGATTAAATGTTTTGTGCAACATTGTGGGAAAAACATACGAGCAGGTATTCTCTGAATTTGAAGGCATCGCGCCTAATGATTTTTCAACCGGCACCGGCGATGTTAAATATCACTTAGGCTATTCTTCTCAGTATGACACAATGGATGGCAAAGAAGTGTATGTCAAATTACTTCCAAATCCATCTCACTTAGAAGCTGTAAATCCTGTTGTACAAGGCTACTGCAGAGCGAAAGCGAATGCCATCTACGACGAAGATTACGATAAAATTTTACCCATTACCATTCATGGTGATGCGGCAGTTGCCGGACAAGGTATTGTTTATGAAGTATTGCAAATGCAATCGTTAAAAGGTTATACCGTAGGCGGAACCATACATTTTGTCATCAACAACCAAATCGGATTTACCACAGATTTCGATGATGCCAGAACATCAAACTATTGTACATCCATAGCTTCTACCATTCAGGCACCTGTTTTTCATGTAAACGGCGATGATGTGGAATGTGTAACTTATGTAGCTGAATTAGCAGCAGAATATCGTCAACGTTTTAATAAAGATGTTTTTGTGGATATGGTGTGTTACCGTAAATGGGGTCACAACGAAGGTGATGATCCGTCTTACACACAACCACAGATGTATAAAATTATTAAAGATCATGTAGGTGTTCGGGATTTGTATCAGAAAAAACTACACGAGTGGAGCGTTGCTGAAGCAGAATTTGCTAAAAAGATGGAAGAGGAATTCTGGGCAGAACTGCAGGCCCGACTCAATGATTACAAACAACAGGAAAAAAAATACAACCCGCAACCAACAGAATTAGCGTGGAAAGCATTGCGCAAAGCAACCAATGAAGACTTTGAGTCTTCTCCGGAAACAAAAATTTCTAAAGATAATTTAGTGAAAATTATCAAAGCCCTGGTTAAGGTTCCTGAAGGTTTCAAACCTTTAAAAAAGATACAGCAATACCTGGAACAACGTCGTGTACTGATGCGAGAAAACAATACAGTAGATTGGGCTGCCGGTGAATTATTAGCATATGGTTCAATTTTATTAGATGGTAAGGATGTACGTTTGAGTGGCGAAGATGTGAAGCGCGGAACTTTTTCGCATCGTCATGCCTGTTTATATGATGAAGTAACGAATGAAGAATACAATCGTTTACAGCATATTGCAGAAGACGGCAAACAGGGAACTTTCAGGATTTTCAATTCCCATTTATCAGAGTATGGTGTATTGGGTTTTGAGTTTGGGTATTCACTGCCTTCACCGGCACCACTGACTATCTGGGAAGCACAGTTCGGTGATTTTGACAACGGCGCGCAAATCATCATCGACCAGTTTATCGCTTCCTGCGAAACGAAATGGAATCGTCAAAGTGGTTTAGTATTGTTATTACCGCACGGCTATGAAGGTGCAGGACCGGAACATAGTTCAGCACGACTTGAACGCTTCTTGCAGCTATGTGGTGAGAATAATATGGTAGTAACCAATATTACCTCACCAGCCAATTTTTTTCATTTAATCAGAAGACAATTGGCCTGGTCGTTCAGAAAACCATTGATTAATATGTCGCCGAAATCCTTGCTGCGTCATCCGAAATGCGTAGATAATATTTCAAAAATCTATGAAGGAAAATTCCAGGAAGTTATAGACGATGAAAATACAACGGAAGCAAATGCAGTGAAAAAAGTATTGTTCTGTACCGGAAAAATCTATTATGATTTACTGGTGAAAAAAGAAGCAGACAATAGAACGGATGTTGCCATTGTACGGGTAGAGCAATTGTATCCGGTGGCAGACAAACAATTGGATGCTATTATTAAGAAATATGGCAAAGCCACCTTCCATTGGGTACAGGAAGAACCTATCAATATGGGTGCTTATGGTTTCTTATTATTAAATTACAATAAAGCAAAATATTTACAATGCATCGCACGACCGCAGGCGGCATCACCGGCAACCGGCTTCAGCAAACTGCATGAAAAAGAGCAAAAAGCATTGGTGGAACTGGCGTTTGGATAACACCACCTGTCATTTCGAACACAGCCAGAAATCTAATTTTATAATAGAAAAAAATGGAATTAAATAATATAGATAATGATGAAATTAGGATTTACTCTACTAAGTTATCAAAAGCTATTTCTATCATTTTTATTGTTCTTCTCATCTTACTTACTGCTTTTCTTATTGCAAAATTTGATATACTTAATTAAGAAAATTCATTCTTGTATGTTATTTATTTTTTCTTATCTATTTATTGTTACTACGATTTTGACATTCTGACGCCTTTAATAAAAAAACTACAAATCATTTTATCAAAAACAAAGTTTTGGACAAAAAAACAGACTGGCTTTATTGGAAAGAAATTTTATTTGTAAGTGATTATAGTACATCCAATTATAAAAGACTATACTATTGTTATGTGTATTTAAAAGATCTTACTGCTATTGAGATTACAGCTGATTATTCAAAGGAAATTGTAGAATATTCTAAAAATAATTTTTACGAAAAATACATTCCTAAAGAGAAACGAGGTATTATATTAGATTTAATTACTTTTCGCGAACGATATTCTGTTTCAGATGAAGAATTTGAAATTATAGAAAAGAAGAAATTAAATGATGCTATATAAAAAGTAATCTTTCAAATAATATAAAATTTCATCCAACAAAAACTAATTAAATCACTAAATTTGTATAAATCTAAAAATGCAACCGCTAACGATACAAGACATACAAAACTATTTTAATGAACACGATTTGTTTAACAAATATGGCTTAACTAAAATTGGTGTGTTCGGCTCATTTGCGCGTGGCGAAAAGTTTAATGATATTGATTTATATGTAGAAGATGATATTGAATTAAGAAAAGCCGCTGAATTAAAATTATTGTTGCAAAATAATTATGATTTGCAAATTGATTTAGTTTTAAAATCTAAAGAAAATAAACTTATTATGTTTTATGCAAAAAAAGATATGAAATATATTTATGCTAATTAAAGAAGACTATATAATTGTTTTAAGTATGCTACAAAGCATCGGAAAAGTATTTTTTTTTACAAATGAATTGAATACTGCTGATGAATATTTTGAACATCGAAAACAAGAAACCTATTTAGCATCTTTAACATTAATGGCAAATATTGGTGAGCAGTCTAACAAATTATCCGACAATTTTAAACACAACTTGCCAACAGTTAATTGGAAACAAATGAAAGGATTACGAAATTTCATAGTACATAATTATGAAGGTGTTGATTACATCATTTTATTTGATACCATAAAAAATGACTTACCAATTCTAAAATCTGAATTAGAGCATTATTTAAAAACAGAAATCTTATCAAATCGTATTAATAAAAATATTTTCACAGAATTGATTTTAGATAATCCATTTTATGAATTTGTGAATTTTAAAAATATATTATAACAATGAGCAAAATAGAAATAAAAGTACCAACCGTTGGCGAATCCGTAACAGAAGTAACCTTATCATCCTGGTTAGTGGAAGATGGCGATTACGTAAAACTCGACCAGCCTTTAGCAGAATTCGAATCCGACAAAGCAACGTTTGAGATGCCATCGGAAGTGGCTGGCGTGATTACACGTGTTGCTAAAGAAGGCGATGATATTAAGATTGGCGGCTTAGTTGCCTATATCGACACGGATGCTGCAGCTCCGGAAAAGTCAGCAGTTGTTAGTCCACATTCCACAGTCGATAGTCCACAGAAAAAAGAGGAAAATCAGTCCACAGTCCATAGTCCACAGTCCATAGTAGAGAAAGATGAAATTGATAAAAAAGAAACCATTGACAATGGACTATCGACTATTGACCAAAATAAATCCTACGCGTCAGGCACACCATCTCCGTCTGCAAAAAAAATATTAGAAGAAAAAGGCATTGATGTAAAAGATGTACAAGGCACAGGCGTTGATGGAAGAATTACAAAAGAAGATGCGCAGAAGTCGCAAGTCGTGAGTCGTGAGTCGTTAGAAAAAGACGTAAAAGAAAAAGTGGTTAGTAAGCCAATTGAAAAAGTAAGTGGTGACTTTTCTCGCAATGAAAGAACCGATAAAATGACGCGTATGCGTAAAACAATCTCGCGTCGTTTAGTAGCTGTGAAGAATGAAACGGCTATGCTGACCACGTTCAACGAAATTGACATGACGCGAATTCATCAAATACGTGAACAATATAAAAAGCCATTTGAAGAAAAAAATGGTGTTGGATTAGGCTTCATGTCGTTCTTTACAAAAGCGTGTGCCATCGCGTTACAAAAATTCCCTGCTATCAATGCGTACATCGATGATGAAAATATCATTTACCACGATTTCGTAGATATTTCTATTGCTGTTTCTACGCCAAAAGGCTTAGTGGTTCCTGTCATCAGAAATGCGGAAAGTTTAACATTTGCTGAAATTGAAAAAGAAGTGAAACGATTAGCATTATTAGGCAGAGACGGAAATCTTACATTAGAAGATATGGAAGGCGGCACGTTCACCATCACTAATGGCGGCGTGTTTGGTTCATTATTAAGTACACCCATTATCAATCAACCGCAAAGCGCCATTTTAGGTATGCATAAAATTCAGGACAGACCAATGGCCATCAACGGTAAAGTAGAAATACGACCAATGATGTACTTAGCATTATCTTACGACCACAGAATTGTAGACGGGAAAGAAAGTGTTGGATTTTTAGTAATGGTAAAAGACATGCTGGAAAATCCGGAAAAGATGCTGTACGGTACGGATCCGGTGAAAGCTTTGTTGGAATTATAAGAGTAGTTTGTAATTAGTAGTTAGTACTTAGATATGCATCAGTATAAAGATTTAAAAGTTTGGCAAAAATCAATTGCAATAGCTGATAATATTTATGAAATAACGAAACTATTTCCAAACGAAGAAAAATTCGGGTTAGTAGCACAAATGAGAAGAGCTTGTGTTTCTATGTCTTCAAATATTGCTGAAGGCGCAGGAAAAAGTTCATCTAAAGACTTTATTCGTTTTTTAGAAATTGCCAACGGATCTTCATACGAATTAGATACACAATCTATTATTAGCAAGAATCAAAATTACATTACAGCGGATCAATTTGAAAAAATATCAAGCGACTTAACAGAATTCCAAAAAATGCTTTATGCATTAATAAAATCTAAGTCTAAAATCTAAATACTAAGTACTAAGTACTAAGTACTCAAATCTAAATACTATTTAAACATGGAAAAATACGACGTTACAATAATAGGTTCTGGTCCCGGCGGATATGTTGCCGCCATTCGATGCGCACAATTAGGTTTTAAAACAGCCATCATAGAAAGATACAATACACTTGGCGGCACGTGTTTAAATGTAGGTTGTATTCCTTCAAAAGCATTGTTAGATTCTTCAGAACATTACCACAATGCCACACACACCTTCAAAGAACATGGTATTGATTTGGCAGAAACACCAATTGTCAACTTCACACAAATGATTGCGCGCAAAGTGAAAGTAGTGGATGCAAATACTGCCGGCATTGATTACCTGATGAAGAAAAATAAAATCACCGTGTATAACGGACATGGTTCTTTCGTAAATAAAAACACCATCTCTATAAAAAAACAAGATGGTTCGGAAGAACAAATCGAAACGTCTAAAACCATCATTGCTACAGGTTCTAAGCCAACCGCATTGCCATTTTTGCCTATAGATAAAACCAGAATCATAACCTCAACAGAAGCGTTATCTCTAAAAGAATTACCAAAATCGATGGTGATCATAGGTGGCGGCGTAATAGGATTAGAATTAGGCTCAGTCTATCAGCGATTGGGAACACAAGTTTCGGTAATAGAATTTATGGATAAAATCATTCCGACAATGGATGATGACATGTCTAAAGAATTGCAGCGAAGTTTGAAAAAACTGGGCATTAAATTTTATTTATCGCATAAAGTAACCGGCGCTGTCAACAACGGCGAATCCGTAACCGTATCTGCCTTGGATAAAAAAGAACAGGAAGTAAAAATAGACGCGGATTATTGTCTGGTGGCGATTGGCAGAAAACCATATACTGAAACTTTAGGATTGGAAAATATTGGCATCACCTTGAATGAACGCAAACAAATTCCTGTGGATGATCAATTGCAAACTGCAGTTCCAAACATTTATGCCATCGGCGATGTGATACAAGGTGCAATGTTAGCACACAAAGCGGAAGAAGAAGGCGTATTTGTAGCGGAAGTGATTGCCGGACAGAAACCGCATATCAATTACAACCTGATTCCGGGTGTGGTGTACACCTGGCCGGAAGTGGCGGCAGTAGGACAAACTGAAAACCAGCTGAAAGAAAAAGGCATTGCCTATAAAGTAGGTTCGTTTCCTTTCCGTGCATTGGGAAGAGCACGCGCCAGCGGTGATATTGACGGTTTGGCAAAAGTACTGGCAGATGCTGCTACGGACGAAATCTTAGGCGTACACATTATTGGTGCGCGCGCAGCTGACATGATAGCGGAAGCTGTAGTAGCGATGGAATTCCGTGCAAGTGCAGAAGACATTGCACGCATGAGTCATGCACATCCAACCTATACAGAAGCGCTGAAAGAAGCTTGTTTAGCGGCTACGGAAAACAGATCGTTGCATTCGTAATATATAATATATATAAGCCGGTTTATGTCTAATAAATATACAATGAATTCTGTTCCATCTGTTAAAGATTTGGAATTAGCTATCAATGAGTTTGAAGAAATAAATTGGGAAAACATTACACTAGACAATATAATTGAAACAATACCATATCCTCTTAGAGCTTTCGGAATAGTATCCTTTCCGTATGTAAACAAAAAGTATTTTTACCGAGCTCGGACACATAGTTCATTCGATATAAATTACAATAAAAATGACAATTATTTTCTTTCTAAATCATTCTCATATAAACCGAAAGAAATAACACAAATAAATAGAGCAAATTGGAATGGATTCCCAGTCTTTTATTCTGCAAGCAATATTCTAGTAGCTGAAATGGAAATGAAAAAAATCGAAAATTTTATGTTCATAAGCTGTTGGAAAAGTAAAAAAGAATTGAATGTTATTCCATTTATTAATTACCTAATGTAATTTCTCAATCAAATGATGCGAAAGAAATAAATGAAAATATTAGTAATTCTTTTAAAGAACAATTCGGATCAGATATCCATAAAGCACACAAAATTTTAGATTCGTTTAA
>JBIKPT010000259.1:0-2952 GCA_044357355.1 Chitinophagales bacterium | reverse complement strand
GTTGGATGTTCAACGGGATGTGCTTAAATTCCTGACGCAATAATTAATGGTCTTCTAAAGGACGTTTTTTTACCAAACCGCCTTTGATGTTTTTTACACTTTGTGTAATGATAAAAGCATCGGAGTCTATTTTCTCAATTTCGCTGTACAATTTTCCAATTTCCAATCGTGTGATGACGGTATAAATGATTTCAGATTCCTGAATTTTTTCCCCTTTTTTACCGCTTCCTTTTTTTTGTTTGTAAACCGTATATCCGCGTTTTAATTCATCTCTCAACATAATACGTATTTCGTCCGAATAATCAGAAATAACGGTGATACCCATGTATTCCTCAAAACCTTCCACAATAAAATCAACTGTTTTGGAAGCTGATAAATACGTAAGCATGGCATACATCGCAGTTTCTTTTGACAACAAATAAGCGGCAAACGAAAAAATGATGATATTGATAATCATAATGATGTCACCGATACTGCTGCCTGTTTGCCTGCTGACAAAAATAGCAAGCACTTCTGTGCCATCTATGACAGATCCGCCACGTATAGCCAAACCTATGCCAGTGCCTAGAAAAAATCCGCCGAAAATGGAAATCAATAATTTGTCGCTGGTGATTTGAGGATAAGGAACAAATGCCACAACAATTGCCAGTCCGATAATCGCTAAAATAGTTTTAAAAGCAAATGTTTTATTAACGACTTTTATACCTAAGATTATAAACGGTAAATTGACAAGAACAATCAGGTAGGATAACGGAATTTTTGTGAGCTCATATACCATTAAAGAAATACCCATGGCACCGCCGTCAATAAATTCGTTCGGCAACAAAAAACCTCTGAGGCCAAAGCCGGCAGCCAAAATACCAACCAGTATAAATAAGACATCTTTTAGTACTCTTTTTACAGAGATGCTTAGTTCTTTTTTGCCTTTGTTTAATTCATTTTCCGAATAATTATCTTTTTTGAAAGGCTTGTTTTTATTATTCAATACGGTATTGATAATGACTTTACTGAGCAGTGGATTCATAAGCTATGCATATTTATATCGTAAAACATAAGATATAAAAATTCCGGCAATTTTCAAAATTTCCGATATCCAAATATTGAATTTTATTATTTCTTAAATCTCGGATGATGCAGCGATAAGGATTCCTTTAAATATTGCTGGTCTAAGTGTGTATAGATTTCGGTGGTGGTGATGGACGAATGACCTAGCATTTGCTGTACGGCTCGCAAATCAGCACCGCCTTCAATCAAATGTGTGGCAAACGAATGCCGGAAGGTGTGTGGTGAAATACTTTTATTCAGTGCTATCTTTTCAGCCAGTGCTTTTATCACTAAAAATACCATAACACGTGAG
Source organism: Chitinophagales bacterium (assembly GCA_044357355.1). Classification (GTDB taxonomy): domain Bacteria; phylum Bacteroidota; class Bacteroidia; order Chitinophagales; family JADIYW01; genus JADJSS01. The sequence goes on along the minus strand of JBIKPT010000259.1, from coordinate 1,595 downwards.
ATAGGTTTTCCATTTCTGTTTAAAAACAGTACATCTGAAAATTTAGGATATTGCGGTAACTTTTTGCGAACGTGTTCTAAATAAATTTGGATATGTTTCAAGGCTTCGCTGCCAATCGGTACCAGACGTTCTTTGTTGCCTTTTCCAATTACACGAATAAATTCTACGTCTTTGTAGATATGGGAAATCTGCAGGTTGATTAATTCCGTTACGCGCAAACCGCTGCTGTACAAAGTTTCCAGCATGGCTTTATTGCGTACATTTTCATCTTTACTTAAATCCAGTGCACCAATCAGTTTTTCAATTTCTTCAAACGATAAGGTGTCCGGCAATTTTTTGCTGAGTTTCGGACCTTCCAATAATGTTGTCGGATCTTCTTTGATATAGTCATCCGTAATCAGGTATTTGTAAAAGGCTTTTAATCCGGAAATAATGCGTGCCTGACTTCTGTCGCTCAATCCTAAATCATGCAGGTGTGCAATGAAATGTTCCAGATCCTTCAGCTTTAAGTCATCCGGATTGACAGATTTATTTTCTATGCTTAAGTATTGCTGCAACAACTGAACATCATGTAAATAGGCATCCACAGAGTTTTGCGAAAGCGATTTTTCTATCTTCAGATATGCTTCAAAATTTTTTATGTAATGTTTCCAGTTCGTCATTTGTCTATTGCTAAGATAGGCGATAGGCGAGAGCAGAAGGTAATTTTTTCTGATTTATTTTATATCTTGTATCACAAATCTCACGTCTAAAATTCTATTTGTGAAAAAAATTATCATCATCAACGGACCCAATTTAAATTTATTGGGAAAGCGCGAACCATCCGTGTACGGCTCAGAAACGTTTGAAAATTTCCTTATCGAAATGCAGCAAAAATACGCCAATCAGGAAATTTCCTATTTTCAAAGTAATATAGAAGGCGAGTTGATTTCCAAACTTCACGAAGTTGGTTTTTCGTTTGATGGTATCATCTTAAACGCTGCCGGTTACACACATACTTCCATTGCTATTGCAGATGCCATTCGTGCTATCAAAACGCCTGTGGTGGAAGTGCATATCAGCAATACTTTTTCACGAGAAGAATTCAGACATCATTCTTATATTTCACCTGTTGCCAAAGGTGTTATCGTTGGTTTCGGATTGAAGAGCTATGAACTGGCTTTGAAGTATTTTGGGTAAGTAGTTTGATTATTTCTTAAGTGTAATTTTTCGTTCAGAAAAACTGTATTTGCTTTCCACTTGTTTGCCTTTTTCATCTAACAATGTTAGTTTGATTGAAGTTTCGCCCATTGGTAAGCCTTCCATAAAATAACCGCACCATTTCGTCAGCATAAATTCTGTGCCGTTTATTTCTGCTTTTACTTTATATCCTTTTTCAGAAAGTTCACAGTTAACAACGTAAAAATCGAGTAAAATAGCATCTGTTTCTATGCCTGTGTATTCACCTTTGGGTCTGCTGTAAAATAACATCGGACTTGTTAAATCCGGTGCTGCATATCTGGAATAATAGCGTGATTTACCGGTAATAACAGATGTAAGCGCATACGCATTTTTATTTTTTATGCTTTCATGATAAGAACGCGAAAGGAAAGACA
>JBIKPT010000257.1:0-2961 GCA_044357355.1 Chitinophagales bacterium | reverse complement strand
AGTATCGAATGGACTTATAATTTGCAGTAAATTAATATTTAAATTAATTGATAAAAATCAACAAAACACCTAATATAAGTCAGAAGTGATTAATTGTCAGCTATAAATATATTAAGCCGGAACAGCAACTACCTGATCTATTGAATTTTTAATTATTTCAACAGCTAGTTTTATCTCGGCTTCATTGATAACCAAAGGCGGTGCAAAACGAATAATATTTCCATGTGTAGGTTTGGCCAGCAAGCCATTATCGCGCATTTTTAAACATAAGTTCCATGCCAGCTCACCGTCGGTATTCCAGTTGTGTTCTGTTTCTTCGTTGGTTTTTATGACCATGGCGTTTAACAATCCTTTTCCTCTTACGAGTTCTATAATCGGATGATTTAAATTACGAAGTTCTGAGCGGAATATTTCACCCATGGCAGCTGCATTGTCTGCTAATTTTTCGTCTACGACTACCTGCAAACTTGCCATTGCCACCGCACAAGCCAATGGATTACCGCCAAAAGTTGAACCATGTTCACCTGGTTTGATACACAGCATAATTTCATCGCGCGTTAAAACCGCACTTACCGGCATTGTACCACCACTTAAGGCTTTCCCTAAAACCAGAATATCCGGTTTTACTTGCTCGTGATCACAAGCCATCATTTTACCAGTTCTGGCTATGCCTGTTTGCACTTCATCTGCAATAAATAATACGTTATATTTTTCACATAACGCTTTTACTTTCGTTAAAAATCCTTCAGCCGGCACCACTACACCAGCTTCGCCCTGAATAGGCTCTGCCATAAATGCTGCCACATTTTTATCCTGTAAAGCAGCTTCTAAAGCGACTAAATCATTGTATGGAATTTTTTCTATACCCGGAACAAACGGACCAAAACCACTGTAAGAAGAAGGGTCTGTAGAAGAAGAGATGGCTGCTATAGAGCGACCCCAAAAATTATTTTCACAAACAACAATCACAGCTTTGTTGTCTTCTATTCCTTTAACATCATAACCCCATCTGCGCGCCAGTTTGAATGCTGTTTCGCAAGCTTCCACACCGGTATTCATTGGCAATACTTTATCATATCCTAAAAGGTTAGTGATGTATTCCATATAAACACCTAATAAATTACTATGAAAAGCGCGTGATGTAAGTGTCAAAACTTCAGCTTGTTCCTGCATGGCTTTTACAATACGCGGATGGCAATGTCCCTGATTAACGGCAGAATAAGATGATAAAAAATCGAGATACTGTTTACCATCCACATCCCAAACGTGTACACCTTTACCTTTAGATAAGACGACAGGTAAAGGATGATAATTATGTGCTCCGTGTTTTTCTTCGAGTGCTATAATTTGTTGTGATGATAAACCGCTCATATTTAGTATTTTTACCTGACAAAGATACATCAAAAAAAGGATTTCCATTAGTTGTTATAGCAACTAAATCAAGATTACAGTTGAAACATGTCAGAAAACGAAAAAAAATCTAACCAAATTCCTGCAAAAACCTGGTGGGAAATGCGCAGACTTAAATACAATATAATTGTTGGTTGTATTGGCTTATTAATTATTCTGGATTTGAATATCTATATACGAAAAGATGCTACTTTTGATGCTGTTTTCTTTTTTACATCTATTGGTGTAGGCATTATTTATGCAGTTTTATGCAATTTCACCTACACCATACTTTGGCTACTGGACAATCTGTCTTTTGACAATGATTTAGTTGAATTCCACTCGCCGAAACGAAGTATAATCCTGTATCTTTTTGTATTTTTGTCGTGCCTGGTACCCTTTGGGATTTTACATCTGGTAAAAGATTTATTATAATATGAAGACACCCATTTTCTGAGTTTAACACAACGAATACAAAAAGTACTAATGAACATAAAATACACACTTTCCTTTCCTGCGCCTCATACACATTATGCAGAAATTGAGATGCATATTTCCAACATGGAGACAAATGAACTTGACTTAAAAATGGCCGTATGGACGCCAGGTAGTTATCTGATTCGCGAGTTTCAGAAGAATATTGATTTGGTAGAATGGTCAACAGACAATGGTCAATGGTTAAGAGCAAATAAAACAAACAAAAATACATGGAAAATTATCGTTCAAAATCAGCAAGAAATTATTGTTCGATATAAAACCTATTGTTTTGAATATTCTGTGCGCACCAATTTTGTAGATGAAAATCATGCGCTGATAAACGGAGCTCCCACTTTTTTATATGTTGATGAAAACGAGTCATCTGCTGTTGAAGTGGAAATTATTCCGTTTAAAGAATGGCAAAACATCTCTACTTCGTTACCGCAAAAAGAGCACAACAAATGGATTCGTTTGGCACAAAACCTGGATGAACTTATTGACTCACCTATTGAAATTGGCAATCATGCTTCTTATTTTTTTGAGGCCGCCAACGTTTCTCATGAACTGGCAATTTACGGACACAGCAATTGCAACATAGAAAAACTCATTGCTGATTTAAAAAATATTATTGCAGTAGAAAGTAAAATTTTTGGCGGTCATCCTTGTAAAGACTATGTTTTTATTATTCATAATACAGACAATAGTTTTGGCGGTTTAGAGCATTTGCATTCTTCGGTAAATCATATTACGAGATGGAGTTATGATGCTGAAAATTATCAACGCGCCATCAGCTTACTTGCGCATGAATATTTCCATTTATGGAATGTAAAACGCATTCGTCCTAAATCGCTAATTCCATTTAATTACCATGCGGAAAACTATACGGAGTTGCTTTGGTTTTTTGAAGGCGTCACCAGCTATTACGATGATTACATATGTTACCGTGCTGGCGTAACTTCCAAAAAAGACTTTATTGCCATTGTAGAAAAAAACATAAATGATGTACTGAATACCGGTGGCGCTGACACTCAAACATTAGCGGAAGCCAGTTTTGATACCTGGTTAAAATATTACCGCAGAAATGAGAACAGTCAG
>JBIKPT010000258.1:0-2961 GCA_044357355.1 Chitinophagales bacterium | reverse complement strand
AAAAAGAAGCTAAAGAAACCCCGTTAATGGGTCAGTACAACAAGATAAAACAAAAATATCCTGATGCTATTTTATTGTTCCGAGTTGGCGATTTCTATGAAACCTTCGGCGCCGATGCCATCAAAGCTTCTCAGATATTAGGCATTGTTCTCACCAAAAGAGCCAATGGCAGTCAGACAGAACTGGAACTGGCAGGTTTTCCCTACCATTCCGTGGAAACCTATTTGCCAAAATTAGTAAAAGCCGGTTACCGCGTTGCCATCTGCGAACAGCTCGAAGATCCGAAAATGACCAAAACCATCGTCAAACGCGGCGTCACAGAACTCATCACACCTGGCGTTGCAGTAAACGATAAAATCTTAGACCATAAATCCAATAACTTTTTAGCATCCGTTTATTTTACAGACAAAGAAATCGGAATTGCTTTTTTAGATATTTCTACCGGTGAGTTTCTGGTAGCAGAAGGCGACGAATCTTATATCGATAAACTCATGCAGAGCTTCGCTCCTTCTGAAATTGTGTTTCCGAAACATCAGCAAAAACGCTTTGTAGGTATTTACGGCAATAAGTACTACACCTTTGCCATAGAAGACTGGGTCTATCAGGAAGATTTTCTGAAAGAAAAACTGCTTCAGCATTTTCAGGTGCAAACGCTGAAAGGCTTTGGTGTGGATGAATTACATGTTGGCATTCAGGCAGCAGGAGCTTGTCTGCATTATCTGGCAGAAACGGAACACAACAAACTGCAGCATATTTCCACCATTTCCAGAATTGAGCACGATAAGTATGTCTGGATTGATCGTTTTACTGCACGCAACTTAGAACTTATACAAAGCACACATGAAAAAGGTGTGCCGCTGATTCAGATTTTGGATAAAACGATTTCGCCGATGGGCAGCCGTTTAATGAAACGCTGGATTGTTTTGCCTTTAAAAGATATTCAGCAAATTAATGAGCGACTGGATGCGGTAGAATTTTTGATTCGTGAAAGTGACACTCAGCAACACATCACCCACCACATCAAACAAATTGGCGATTTGGAACGATTGATTTCCAAAGTGCCGATGGGAAAAATCAATCCGCGCGAAGTTACACAACTGAAACGTGCGCTCATTGCTATCCAGCCTATCAAAGAAATTTGTATTGCATCAAATAACAACGGATTGAAAAAAATTGGCGAGCAACTACAGTTGTGCCAGCTTATTAAAGAAAAAATTGACAACACACTGAATGAAGATGCACCGGTAGCCGTGCAAAAAGGAAATGCCATTAAACCAGGTGTATCTGCAGATTTGGATGAATTAAGAAATCTTTCTTCTTCCGGTAAAAATTATTTACTGGAAATACAAAACCGCGAAAGTGAACGCACACAGATTCCATCTTTGAAAATCGGATTTAATAATGTGTTCGGTTATTTTTTAGAAGTAAGAAACACGCACAAAGACAAAGTTCCCAACGACTGGATTCGCAAGCAAACACTGACCGGTGCGGAACGTTACATCACGCCGGAACTCAAAGAATACGAAGAAAAAATCTTAGGTGCCGAAGAAAAAATTCTGACGCTGGAAGTAAAATTATTTGAAGCACTCATCACTGAGATTTTAGATTACATACAACCGATTCAGCTCAACGCGAATTTAATTGCGCGACTGGATTGTCTGCAATCCTTTGTGACCATTGCGATGAAACATCATTACCGACGACCTGTTTTATCCGATGATTTGTCCTTGAAAATTACGGAAGGCAGACATCCGGTCATTGAACATCAGTTGCCCTTAGGCGAACAATACATTCCAAACGATGTGTATTTGCATCCGGAAGACCAGCAGATTATCATCATCACCGGACCGAATATGTCCGGTAAATCGGCCATATTGCGACAAACTGCGCTGATTGTGTTGCTGGCGCAAATCGGCAGTTTTGTACCGGCAAAAGAAGCGCATATCGGTATCGTAGATAAGATTTTCACGCGCGTGGGTGCCAGCGATAACCTGAGTTTGGGTGAATCTACATTTATGGTAGAGATGATAGAAACCGCCAGCATCGTGAATAATATTTCGGAAAGAAGTTTGGTATTGCTGGATGAAATTGGCCGTGGCACGAGTACCTATGATGGTATTTCTATTGCCTGGAGTTTAGTGGAGTTTTTACACAACAATAAAGTGGCGAAACCGAAAACCATGTTTGCCACACACTACCACGAGTTGAATGAACTGGCAGATAAATTTCCACGCATTAAAAATTACAATGTAGCAGTGAAAGAAGCCGGCAACAAAGTGATTTTCTTACGCAAATTAATTGAAGGCGGCTCGCAGCATAGTTTTGGTATACATGTGGCGAAGATGGCCGGTATGCCGAATGAACTGATTAAACGTGCAAATGAAATTTTAACGGAACTGGAATCGCAAAGAAATCTGGCGACGGATGTTACTTCTTCCTTAAAGAATATGCCAACCAAAAACGAAGAATTCCAGTTGAATATGTTTGCGATGGACGACCCACGTTTACTGAAACTAAAGGAAGTGTTGGAAAAAGTAAATATTAATACCTTAACGCCGGTGGAAGCTTTGATGAAACTGGATGAGTTGAGAAAGTTGTTGTAAGTTTTTTTTCTTATTGATTGGTATTTTGTTTGAAATCTCTAACGTTTTGCTGGTTGGCGTTGTTCGGGAAAGCTGTCCCAAATGTATCAAAGTGAATGAAGATTTCCAATCAACTTGATGATTACGAGAACCTGAGATGCCCGAATTGCGCTAACCAGTTGTTATGCCCAGTGCTTATTCTCATTCAATCTCTATCTTATCAATTTCCTTCATCAATCTATCCGTTTCTGATAACGCTACAATGATTTTTTGGTAGTGTAAAATGTCGTCAAACTCTAGTTTTCTTTCCTTTCTGTTTTTGAGCCACTTTTGTGCTGGCTGATAACCACCAATATAAAAGTTTCATTTCACTTAGGAT
>JBIKPT010000101.1:0-10319 GCA_044357355.1 Chitinophagales bacterium | reverse complement strand
ATGGTGTAAATATAATAAGTAGTTATAAAATAAAAATGGTTCGACTTCGAACCATTTTTTTATTTAATAAAGTGAAACGTTTAGGAAAAAGGATTGAATTTAAAGTTTCATTCTACTTCACCTTCGAACTGTCTTCTTTAAAATCCAGGCTAATAGAATTAATGCAATAACGCAAGCCTGTTTTGTCTCTCGGTCCATCTTCAAAAACATGGCCTAAGTGCGACTGACATTTTTTGCAAACGACTTCAATTCTCGACATACCATAACTGTTGTCAACGCGTGTTTCAACGGCAGAATTTCCGGCTTTGTCATAAAAAGCAGGCCAGCCGCAGCCACTATGGTACTTAGTTTCTGAGGTGAATAATAAATTACCACAGCCTTTGCAGTAATAATTACCATCCGCTTTTAAATCGGTGTATTTTCCGGTGTAGGCGCGTTCTGTACCGGCTTCGCGCAACACATTGTATTCTTCATCTGTCAATACTTTTCTCCATTCTTCTTCAGATTTTTGTATTACTGTGGTATCCATAGGTGATGTTTTAGTTGTTTTAGACGTGATGCTGGTTTCGGCGGCTGGTTTGCCAGATCGGCATTTGGAGCTGATTAAACTGAAACTCAGCAAAACAAGCACGGGTAATTTAAATTTTAAGTGATGCATACTATTTAGATAAACGGTTTTTTGAATAAAAAGTTTTATATCTATATTCGTAGCATGAAGTTTCAACCTTACAAATACTTGCTCGTTTTAACATTTCTTTTTTATTGCAATTTTGTTCTTGCTTACGACAAAGATATGAAAGTGGCTGATTTAACAATGAACGCTAAGGTAAGTTTGTTAACGGTTGGCAGAGCCGACCATGAAATCTGGCAGAATTTCGGTCATACTGCTATCCGCGTAAAAGATTCAATACTTGGCTGGGATTTGGTTTATAACTACGGCACTTTCAACTTTGGCGAACCGGATTTTCTGATGAAGTTTATCCGTGGCAAATTAATGTACTATGAGTCTATAGATAGTTTTGGTGAATTTGAGCAGATGTACAGAGAGGAAAATCGCTGGATTCGCGAACAGGAACTCAACTTAACACAAGAACAAAAACAATTATTGTTTGAACGGCTGACGGTAAATGCACGCGAGGAAAATAAATACTACAAGTATGATTTTCTGTTTGATAATTGTTCTACACGACCTCGAAATATTATTCTTTCTTTGTTCAAAAAAATAGAATTCGCAAAAGATGCCGATGATGAAGCCAGCTTTCGTGATTTGATTGACAGAAACGTTCTCAACGAATGGCTGGATTTAGGCATGGATATTTTAATCGGACTTCCTACAGATAAAGAAGCCGGTTATGGTCGTACTTTTTTACCGGATGAACTAATGGAGTTTTGTGATAGTGCAGTGGTGGATGGAAAACCGCTGGTGAGCAGTAATCAATTAATTTTAGATACGATTCCGGAATATACTTCCAAACGAATCATTACACCAGGTTTGGTTTTCTGGTTGTTATTTTTAGTGATATTAGTGCTGCAAATTAAATTCTCATTTTTCTCTCGATTTAAAATAATTCCGGTTGTTTGGTTTTCTGTTTTCGGATTATTAGGTTGGTTGTTTTTGTTTATGTGGCTGGGCACCGATCATCATTCTACTAAATGGAATCTCAATATTTTATGGGCAATGCCATTGAATATTCCATTTTTCTTTTTCGCATTGAAAAAGTTAATTTCTAAAACGGTTCTCACCTTTATAAAAATCTATAGAATCGTGTTGATCTGTTTATTGTTGGGCTGGTGTTTTAATCCGCAAACTTATCACAATGCAGTAATTCCGTTAATTTGCATCAGCATATTCTTTACCTCTTTATTTTTGCCGGTACCGACAAAAGAAGATTTTAAGAAACGTTTATTTAATTAAGCATTTTAGAAATCAGCACTCAGCAATAATTCCAGATCGGTAAATTTTAGATCGAATTTCTGTGCGATAAATTCTTTGGTTAATGCACCTTTGTACAGGTAAGCACCTTTACGCAAGCCATCGTCGTATTTCAGTAAATGTTCTAGGCTGCCTGTGTCTGCTGCATTCTTTAGTATCGGTGCTAAAATATTACTTAAGGCATAACTTGCCGTGCGCGATACGTTGGAAGCAATATTGGGTACACAATAGTGAATGACACCGTGTTTAGTATAAATCGGTTCGTTGTGGTTCGTCACTTTTGAGGTTTCAAAACAACCGCCCTGGTCGATGGAAACATCAATGATGACAGAATCTTTTTTCATAGAACGCACCATGTCTTCTGTTACTACTCTAGGCGTTTTTCCGTTTTTGGGTTTCAGCGCACCAATCACCACATGTGCTCTGGATATATTTTTGCCTAAATTAATCGGGTCGATTACAGACGTGTAAATTTTATTGCCTAAATCATTTTGCAAACGTGATAAACGATAGATATTATCATCGAAAACCTGCACGGTAGCACCTAATGCCAATGCTGATTTTGCTGCGGCTTCTCCAACCGTTCCGGCACCGATAATCATCACTTTTGCAGGCGGCTGACCGGCAATGCCACCTAGTAAAATGCCCTTTCCGTATTCGTTACTCAGGTATCTTGCAGCAGTGGCAATGGCATAATTTCCGGCAATTTCACTCATGCTGCGCATAAACGGATAAGTACCGTAATCACCTTTTACATATTCAAAAGCAATAGCTGTGATGCGTTTTTCCATCATGCTTTTTATCATGCTTTTGGTCTGGTTGGGCAATAAAATTGGAGAGAAGACAATCTGATTGCTGTGCAGTAAACTGATTTCACCGGCATTTACCGGTCCGGATTTTAAAATGGTATCAGCTTTAAATACATCTTCTTTAGTGAATACAACATCTGCACCGGCATTCATGTATTCATCGTTGGAAAAATTAGAACTTTCACCGGCATCTTTTTCAATAGTGATACGAAAGCCATAGTTGACTAGCGCAGCCACGGAATTGGGTGTCAGCGGTATTCTTTTTTCCTGATAATCGGTTTCTTTAGGAATCCCAATAAATAAAGACTTTTTACTGTTTCCAATTTCTGCGAGCACTTCTTTGGTATATAAAGAATATTCTGATTTTATTTTTCCCAACATGGATTCCATAGCTTTAAGTTTATAGTTTGCAAATCATTAGTCCGCAATTAGAATTTTGAAATAAATGGCAATTTGTCTGCTGTGTTATTGTATATTTTCAACTATTTCTATCGTTCTGTCTTCGTCAAATTTACTAATTTTTACCTTAACATGTTTGTCAGGTAATATGCTTTCAAAATTATCCGGCCACTCAATAAAACATAAATTTCCGGAATATAAATATTCTTCCAGGCCTATATTTACAGCTTCGTCAATAGATTTCAGGCGGTATAAATCGATATGGTAAATAATGCCGTTTGGGAAATGATATTCGTTGATTATAGGGTAAGTTGGTGAAGAAATGGAATCCTGAACACTTAGCTTTTCACAAATAAGTTTGATTAAGGTCGTTTTACCGGCTCCTAAGTTTCCGTAAAAACAAAAGACTGAATGAGTCCTGGTAAGCTGGATGATTTCATCCGCTGTAGTATTTAACTCTTGAATTGAATTTACTGTAAAATTCATCTTGCATAAATTGTTTTAATCTCAACAATCATGTGAATCTGTGTTTTATTTACTTTCAAAAACCGCAACGGGAACTATCATTTCTTCGATGGAAACTCCTCCATGTTGGAATGTATTTCTGTAGTAATTGACAAAGTGGTTGTAGTTGTTTGGATAACAGAAATAGTAATCTTCTTTCGCAAATACATAGGAAGAACTCAAGTTGGATTTCGGCAAATAGGCTTCTTCCGGATTTTTGATATAGAAAACTTCTTTCTCATTAAAATTTAGATTCCGGCCGGTTTTGTATCTTAAATTTGTTGTCGTTGCTTTGTCGCCAATAATTTTGGATGGATTCTGAACACGCACGGTACCGTGATCTGAAGTTATAACGATACGCACTTTCTTTTCTTTTAATTTTTGTAAGGCATTCAACAAAGGTGAATGGTCGAACCAGGATAAGGTTAATGAACGATAGGCAGCTTCATCGCTGGCAAGTTCTTTTAACACTTCCATTTCCGTTCTGGCATGTGACAGCATATCCACGAAATTATACACGATCACATTGAAATCATTGTTCATTAAATTCAAGATGGTATCTTCCAGTTCCTTGCCGCTTCGGTGATTGGTGATCTTGGTATAACTGGTTTTCAATGGTATATGGTTATTTCTGAATTGTTCATTCAAAAAAAACTCTTCATGCAGGTTTTTGCCGGCATTTTCATCATCATAGAACCATTTCTCCGGATACTTTTTATCAATCTCTAACGGCATCAAACCGGAAAAAATGGCGTTACGCGAATATTGAGTCGTAGTAGGTAATATACTGAAGAAATAATCTTCACTTACTTTTCTGAAATCTTCTTTGATGAGTGCCTCCATCATCTTAAAATGATCATAGCGTAAATTATCAACCAGAATAAAAAAAGTAGGAACACCCGGACTAACCGCAGGCATCACTTTATCTCTGAATAAGGTATGCGACAAAGTGGGTGTGCTTTCTTTTCCGGGCTCTTTCAGCCATTTTAAGTAATTTTTTGAAATAAATTTGAAGAACTCTTTGTTTGCTTCCGATTTTTGCATATCCAGAATGTTCTTCATATCCGGATTGTCTGCTTTTTCCAGTTCAAGTTCCCAGTAAATTAATTTTTTATAGAGTTCTGCCCATTCCTGATGAGAATTAACATTGTTTACTTCCGTCATTATATTTTGAAATTCCTGACGGTATGAAGTGGCTGTTTTCTCTGAAATAAGTTTTTTATTTTCTGTAAGCTTTTTTATGGCCATCAGAATCTGGTTGGGTTTTACCGGTTTTATCAGGTAGTCAGCAATCTGTGCGCCAATTGCTTCTTCCATAATGTTTTCCTCTTCATTTTTGGTAATCATCACCACCGGAATATCTTTATTAATTGCTTTTATTCTGGATAATGTTTCCAATCCTGAAATTCCGGGCATGTGCTCGTCCAGAAAAATCAAATCAAAATGCTCTGTTCTGCACTTATCAAGGGCATCATGGCCATTGCTTACCGGTTCTACCGCATAACCTTTCTGTTCAAGAAAAATAATTTGAGGTTTGAGCAAGTCAATTTCATCATCCGCCCATAATATTCTTATTTCGCTCATCGCTTAGTTTTAGGTAATTGTTATAAGTTATTTGTTTTGTTTATTTTTGTACTGTAATAACCTGTTTAAATCGCAAAATACAAATTATATTGTATTAAAAAATGTGAAAAACAGGTTTAAAAGGTTCTCAGCATATTATTCCACTTTAGAATGAATAAACGAAAAATTTTTAATGATCCAGTTTATGGTTTTATTTCCATACCGTATGATATTGTTTTTGATGTAATTGAACATCCTTATTTTCAGCGGTTGCGAAGAATACAACAGTTGGGCCTCAGCTCACTCGTATATCCGGGTGCTACACATTCCAGGTTTCATCACTCGTTAGGAGCGATGCATTTGATGTACAGAAGTCTGGAAGTGCTGAAATCGAAAGGCCAGGAGATTTCTGAAGATGAATCTAAAGCTGCCATGCTCGCAATTTTAATGCATGATTTAGGACATGGTCCTTTTTCTCACGCACTGGAAGGTGTATTAGCCGAAGGTATTCATCATGAACATATTTCGATGCTGATGATGCAAAATCTTCAAAAGGAATTCGGAAAGCCAATTGAAATGGCCATTCAGATTTTTACCAATATTTATCCAAAGAAATTTTTGTACCAGCTCGTTAGCGGACAATTGGATATGGACAGACTGGATTATCTCAACCGTGATTCGTTTTACAGCGGTGTTAGTGAAGGTGTTGTTGGTTATGACAGAATCATCAATATGCTGGATGTGCACAATGACAATATTGTGGTGGAAGAAAAAGGGATTTATTCTATCGAGAAATTTATTGTAGCCAGAAGATTAATGTACTGGCAGGTCTATTTGCATAAAACCAGCCTTGTTGCTGATTTAATGTTGAAGAATGCAGTGTTGCGCGCAAAGGAACTATGCCGGATTGCAGAAATAAATACAGAAATTTCCGGCAACTTGAATTTGTTTTTAACCGGAAATTTTTCTGAATCTAATTTTTCTGAATACATTGATAATTTTGCGGCCTTGGATGATTATGATATCATGCAGGCACTGAAAAGCTGGATGAACAGTGATGATAAGATATTGAGCACTCTTTCTTCGTCAATAATCAACAGAAAATTATTTAGCATAGAATTTCTGGAATTGGAAAAAGCAGATGAAAATTATAACAGCCTTAAACAGCATTATACAGAAGAGGAAATGAAGTATCTGGTTTTAAAAGGTGCAGCACAAAACAACGCATACAATCCGGCAAAAGATAATATTTACATTAAGTTTAAGGATGGAAGTATCAAAGAAATCACCGATATTACAGAACAATGGAATATACGATCGTTGTCAAATCCGGTAGTTAAACATTATATCGCTTATCCTAAAAATAAGTTCTGATGACCATACATGAAATAGCAAGTATCGTAAACGGCGAAGTCGTAGGAAATGTAAAGCATACAATAACCGAACCATCTAAAATTGAAGAGGCCAATTCGGATTCAATTACGTTTCTTGCTAACACTAAATATCTTGACTATATCAACACAACTGAAGCAGGTTGTATTGTCATTTCTAAAGAATTATTTTCAGATAAGTTTTCCGGAAATTTTATAATTGTAACCGATGCTTATGCTGCATTTACAAAAGTATTGTCTTTGTTTAATGTGAAAGTCACAACAGAAATTTCCGACAAAGCATACGTACATTCGTCTGCCAAAATTGGAGCAAATGTTCATATTTATCCGTTTGTCTATGTAGGAGAAAATGTGTCGATTGGTGATAATTGTATTTTGTATCCAAACGTAACAGTCAATGCGCATTGCACTATAGGCAGTAATTGTATTTTACATTCAGGTTCAGTAATCGGTAGCGATGGATTTGGTTTTGCTCCTATTGAAGACGGTACTTTTCATAAAATTCCGCAACTTGGAAATGTAATCATAGAAGATAATTGCGAAATAGGCGCAAATACTTGTGTGGACAGAGCCACTATGGGTTCAACTATTATCCGTAAAGGTGTTAAACTGGATAATCTGATACAGGTGGCACATAATGTGGAAATTGGTGAGCATACCGTTATTGCTGCACAAACCGGCATTTCCGGAAGTACAAAAATTGGACATCATAATATGATTGGCGGACAAGTGGGTTTTGTCGGGCATATTGTAGTCGCGCCTTACACTAAAATTAATGCACAAAGTGCTGTGGCTTCTCATATTAAGAAAGAAGGTTTAATCCTTTCGGGTTCTCCCGTCATAGACATTAAACAGCATTTTAAAGCTACGGTTGTATACAAAAATTTACCGGAATTGGAAAAACAGGTAAGAGCATTGGAAGCTGCCCTGGAGCAGGTAAAAAATAAACAATAACAGCAGTTTTCTCTTATTTTTGTTTTATATTTGATAGGTTTTATTCTTCACAACTAATATATATGGTTTGAGTTTACAAAAAACTATCGTCCGGCCAATAGAATTTTCAGGAGTTGGACTGCATACCGGTTTGACGGCAAACGTCACTATAAAGCCTGCACCGGAAAATTTCGGCATTCAGTTTTGCAGAACGGATATAAATCCAACCTTATATATTCCTGCAAAAAGCTGTAACGTATCTAATACCAACAGAAGTACTACTATTAAAAAACACGAATCGGAAGTTATAACAGTTGAACATTTATTGTCTGCTTTTTATGCATTAGAGATTGATAACGCATTGGTAGAAATAGATAATAAAGAAGTGCCTATTTTAGATGGCAGTTCTAAATTTTATATTGACAGTATTCAGGAAGACAACATCATTGAGTTGAATCTTCCGAAAAAAAGATATGTCATTCACGATGTCATCGAATGGAAAGATGAACAAACAGGAGCAGAATATATTTTTCTACCGCATGATGATTTTTCTGTTACTTGTTTAATAGATTTTCCTTCAAAAATGATAAAACATCAGTATGCGGTTTTGAATGACATCAAGGAATATCCGGAAGAAATTGGTAAAGCTAAAACATTCTGTTTCTTACATGAAATAGAATTTTTGTACAATAACGGCTTGATAAAAGGCGGTAACCTCAACAACGCATTGGTTTTCTCTGAGTCAGCATTAAGCAAAGAAAAAATACAATGGCTGGCTACGACCTTCCATCAATCTGCTAATTCCATTCCTGAAATGGGAATTCTAAATCCTTTATATCAGACGTTTGATAATGAAGCAGCACGTCATAAATTATTAGATGTGATTGGTGATTTAGCGTTGACACAAACTTATTTTAAAGGGAAATTAATTGCTTACAAGCCAGGACATACTTCCAATAGTAAATTTGCGCAGTTTTTGGTAGAAAAATATGTCGACGTCGTTGCAGAACACTCATTTTAATACATAAGCACTTTCACTTTTGTTAATTATCGGAACACTTTAGTATCTTTGTATAAATACTTCAGTTGAATAATTTCATCCATCAAAAGGCACAACTTGGCTCCAACGTAACTGTAGAACATTTTTCTGCCGTTTACGAAGATGTAATTATTGGTGATAATACCTGGATTGGACCAAATGTAACTATCTTTCCCGGAACCAGAATAGGCAGCAATTGCAGAATTTTTCCAGGTGCCGTGCTGGGTGCTATTCCACAGGATTTAAAATTTGAAGGTGAGCAATCGTTAGTGGAAATCGGAGACAGAGTGATGGTTCGAGAATGTGCTACAGTGAATCGCGGCACCAATGCCAGTGGAACGACCAAAGTTGGAAATGATACCATGCTGATGGCATATGTGCATGTGGCACACGATTGTATTATTGGTGAGCATTGTATTTTAGCCAACTCCACCAACCTTGCCGGTCATGTTACCATAGAAGATTATGCTTATTTTGGTGGTATGAGTGGTGCGCATCAGTTTACTAAAATTGGGAAACACAGTTTTATTTCCGGAGGCAGTATGATAGGTAAGGATGTTCCGCCTTTTTGCCTGGTGATGCGAAATCCTGCTCAATATGCAGGCATCAATTCTGTTGGCTTAAAGCGTCACGGATTTACAACTGAAGAAATTCATCAGATTCAGGATATTTACAGATACATTTTTGGTAACAACGGATTAAATACGACACAAGCCTTACAAAAAATAAAAGAAGATGTGTCTTCATCAGCCATCCGTGATTATATCTTGAATTTCATTCAGACTTCAGAAAGAGGAATTATAAAAGGAATAGACTAGTCAATTGATTATACAGCTGGAAAATATCAGTAAGCGTTTCGGATTTGAATGGATTTTCAAGAAAGTAAACTATCAGTTTGAGCCTAGTCAGCAATACGCCATTGTTGGTCCAAATGGAAGCGGCAAATCTACGTTGTTGAAAATTATATCCGGTGGTTTAGTGCCTACATCAGGTAGTTTAACTTGTTCTGTTCCACATAAAAGAGTAACTGATGATATAGAAATGGCAAAAGAAATTGCCTATGCTGCACCGTATATTTCTTTGATAGAAGATTTTACGTTGGAAGAATTATATGATTTCCATACTTCTTTTAAAAAAATGAAAACAACCTCCAAAGAAGAGTTTTTAGAAATTTCTCAATTAGGTATTCATAGAAAAAAGTATATCAAAAATTTTTCTTCCGGTATGAAGCAGCGATTGAAACTTTCTTTGGCATTTTTGACCGATTCACAGGTTTTATTACTGGATGAGCCAACCTCTAATTTTGATGCAAAAGCCATTGACTGGTATTTGAAGTTAATAGAAAATTACAGTAAAGACAGATTAGTAATTGTAGGTTCCAATCAGCAATATGAATATGGATTTTGTAAGTCGAAGCTGGATATTATGCATTATAAATGATGTAATAAACTTATTTTTTCTTTTTTGAAATGGACTTTTTGTTTTTCTGAAAGCTTTTAGATAATTTATTCGGCGATGTTGATTCTTTAGAAACTGCATTTGCCTGTTCTTCCTGTTGCTGGTTGAGTAAAAGTGTCAACTTGCTCATAGAACCTTCTATTGGTAATTCAAAATCTTTTGCCTCCATCATAGGATTTTTATTAGGATATGTTTGTAGTTCTAAATTTACTTAAACCTATTAAGCTGTTCAGGTAAAATTAGTATACGGCAATTTTGAATGAGAATTCGTAAAAAAAAATTTTTTTAAG
>JBIKPT010000100.1:0-10370 GCA_044357355.1 Chitinophagales bacterium | reverse complement strand
GACATGCCTGGCATATTTATGCTTGATTTCATCACCGTAAACCAGCCATTGCATAGTCATTTGTTTAGGTACTTTTACTACATCCGTTTTATGAAAAGTTTTAAATACCCTGTCCCATACCCGGGTGGTCACTCCATGATTCACTTTGGGATTATGGAAATGATGATAAAAATGATGTTTCCTCAACTCCACAAAAGGCTTAATTAAAGGCTTAGCGGCATGATAACGGTAATGTGTTATTTCATACAGGCTGTACATAGCTGAGAATCCTGCTACAAATGCCGCTGCATTCCATAAAGACATAAACAGACTCAGTACCAGCAGAAAAAAACCGGCGGCAACAACTGCCGCAATAAATTTTTTATAGGTGGGAGCAAAATAATTTGCAACGGAATGATGTACCGAATGTTCTACTTTGAAGAAATTCTTTCCTTTATGTTCATGTCCTAAAAAACGGTGCAGCATATATTCTGCAAACGTCCATGCAACAATTCCGGTAAAAAGTGACACTAACCACATCTTCTAAATTTTAAATCATTAATAATTACTCTAATTAAAAAAACAAATTCTAAATATCAATATACAATGGATAAGTGCTATCCTAAAATTATGTTAATATAAAATGAATCATTCGGTATACCTTTACTTTATAATTTACAACAGATAAAAATTGAAATCAATAACCAAAACCATTTGGGTTTTATCTCTTATCAGTTTATTTACTGATACCGCCAGTGAAATGTTGTATCCTATCATGCCTATTTATCTCAAAAGCATCGGATTCTCCATCGTTCTCATCGGCATACTGGAAGGTCTGGCGGAAGCGACGGCTGGCTTCAGTATAGGCTATTTCGGTAAACTTTCCGATAACACCGGAAAGCGAACACCTTTTGTTCAGATCGGATATGCACTAAGTGCCTTATCAAAACCCATGATGGCTGTTTTCGTATATCCGTTATGGATATTTTTTGCAAGAACGATCGACCGCATCGGCAAAGGCATCCGGACAGGTGCGAGAGATGCCATGCTCTCGGATGAAGCTACCGAAGCCACCAAAGGGAAAATATTCGGCTTTCACCGCTCTATGGACACACTTGGAGCTGTGTTAGGACCTTCTCTGGCCCTGCTCTATCTGTACTTTTTTCCCGAAGACTACCGGACACTTTTTTATATCGCCTTTCTTCCGGGATTATTAGCCATACTCACCACTTTCTTGCTGAAGGACAAAAAACAAATAAACCCGAAACCAAAGACGACTACCTCCTTTTTTTCCTTTTTACACTACTGGAAAGAAAGTCCGGTGATTTACCGGAAAGTAGTACTGGGTTTATTGGCCTTCACTCTATTCAACAGCTCAGATGTATTCCTCTTATTAAAAGCGAAGCAGGCCGGGTTAAGCGACACGATGGTGATAGGCGTTTATATTTTTTACAATCTGATATATGCATTATGTGCTTTCCCGGTTGGAGTGATAGCCGATAAAATCGGATTAAAAACAACACTGATAACTGGCCTTGTCTTTTTTGCTATTGTTTATTTCGGATTCTCGTTCAACACCAATATCTATTGGTTTTTCGTCCTATTCTTTTTCTACGGAATATATGCCGCAGCTACCGAAGGCATTTCCAAAGCCTGGATCAGCAATATCACGGATAAAAAAGATACCGCCACTGCCATTGGCACCTATGCCGGATTTCAAAGCATTGCCACCATGATTGCCAGTTCTCTGGCAGGTATTATCTGGTATCAGACAGGTGCCGCTGCCACCTTTTTAGTTGCCGCCATTGTATCGCTTGTAGTCATTATTTATTTTATCTTTTTTATTCCTGCTGTCAGCAAATAAAAAGAATTCTAAAAGATGATATCTGTCATAGTAGCTTTCTTTTATTTGAGCTAATTTAGACAGACGTTCGGGACTGCATTTATTGCAGGTAGAAGTTTAAAATAAAAAACTATGCAATCATACATCAAAACATTTTCTGAAATCTCCATCAACGACATCGCTTCGGTAGGCGGAAAAAATGCTTCATTGGGTGAACTCTTTTCTCAGTTAACACCCAAAGGTATTTTAGTGCCCGATGGTTTTGCCATCACCGCAGATGCGTATCGTTTCTTCTTACAGGAAAACAAGCTGGTACAACCACTCAATGAGCTGCTGGCAAAATTAGACACAGAAAATTTCAGTAACCTAAGCTATATCGGCACGCAGGCAAGAGCCCTGATTACGCAGGCAGAAATGCCGAAGCTGCTGGTAGATATCATCCTTCAGGCATATCACCAGTTGTCCGAACGTGAGCAGAAACAAACAGCCGTGGCCGTGCGCAGCAGCGCGACTGCGGAAGATTTGCCAACGGCCAGTTTTGCAGGTCGTCTGGAAAGTTTCCTGAATATACACGGCGAAGAAAATGTCGTACGCGCCGTGCACGGATGCTACACGTCCTTGTTTACCGACCGTGCCATCAAATACCGCGTCGACATGGGTTTCGGCAACAAAGACCTCGCCATTTCCGTGGGCGTGCAGACTATGGCGCGCGCCGACCTCGCATCGTCCGGCGTGGCGTTTACGCTGGACCCCGACACCGGCTTCCGGAACGTGGTCATCATCAACAGTATTTTCGGACTGGGCGAAAACATCGTGCAGGGCCGCTGCACACCGGATGAATTTGTACTTTTCAAACCTTATTTAAAGACTGATTTTTATCCAGTTATACAGAAGAAAATGGGCAATAAGGAATGGACCATGATTTACGCAGCCAACCCCGATGCGGAAAGCCCGGTCGATAATATTCGGACCATTCCTGAAAAACAGGACCTGTATTCTTTGAGTGATGAAGATGCAATTACCTTAGGCAAATGGTGTTACCGGATTGAAGAACATTATCAGAAACCGATGGATATTGAATGGGCGAAAGACGGCGAGTCCGGCAAGCTCTACATCATACAGGCGAGACCTGAAACCGTGCATTCCGGCAGGGAAAGACAAACCGTACTGCACAAATATAAAATCCGCTCGAAAGGAAAACAACTGACGCAAGGCATCGCACTCGGCGATAAGATTGCCGCCGGCACCGCCCGTTTTTTAAGTTCCCCGGCTGACGCTCATCTGTTACAGGAAGGCGATATTTTAGTTACGGATATTACCAATCCCGACTGGGACCCGCTGATGAAAAAAGCGGCGGCCATCATCACCAATAAAGGCGGGCGCACCAGCCACGCGGCTATTGTGGCGCGTGAATTGGGTACAGTCGCAATTGTCGGCACCGGCAATGCCACCGACGTCATTAAAGACGGCATGGAAATTACCGTAAGCTGCGCGGAAAGCAATACCGGATATGTATACGAAGGCAAAGCGGAATGGACCATAGAAGAACAGGATATCACCCATCTTACCATGCCAAAAACCAATCCGATGTTCATCCTCGGCGACCCGTCGCAGGCATTTCAGTTATCCTTCTTGCCCAATAAAGGCGTGGGCCTGATGCGCATGGAATTTATGATCATGCACCACATCAAGGTGCATCCGCTGGCACTGACGCGGTTTGATGAACTGAAAGACGAAGCGGTGAAAAAAGAAATCAATTTTCTTACACGCCATTACGCCGATAAAAAAGATTATTTCGTGGATACGCTGTCGCAGGGCGTGGCAACGATTGCTGCTGCCTTCTATCCCAACGATGTAATTGTGCGCATGAGTGATTTTAAAAGCAATGAATACGCGAATCTGATTGGCGGAAAACAATTTGAGCCCGATGAAGAAAATCCGATGCTCGGCTTTCGCGGTGCATCGCGTTATTATAATCCGCTGTATATCGACGGCTTTGAACTGGAATGCAAAGCCATGAAAAAAGTGCGCGAAGCAATGGGCTTCACCAATGTGAAACTGATGATTCCGTTTTGCAGAACCGTGGAAGAAGGCAAAAAAGTAATCGACACCATGAACTCCTTCGGACTGGAACAGCAAGTCAACGGACTGGAAATTTATGTGATGGTGGAAATACCGAGCAATGTTTTGATGGCTGAACAATTCGCCGAACTTTTCGACGGCTTCTCCATCGGCTCCAATGATTTAACGCAACTCACCTTAGGTATCGACCGCGATTCATCACTCGTTAGCAATTTATTCAATGAAAAGAATCCAGCGGTGATGCAGTTAATTTCCAGGGCCATAAGCGTAGCAAAAGAAAAGAAAATAAAGATAGGCCTGTGCGGGCAGGCACCGAGCGACATGCCCGACTTTGCGCAGTTCCTCGTGGAGCAAGGCATACACAGCATATCCTTCAGCCCCGATGCCCTCATCAAAGGCATAGAAAACATGCTGGCGGCAGAGGATAATTTATCAAAAAAATAAAACACTGACAAAGAAAGCTGTTAACGTTAAAAATAACTTTAGTTATCAATAGTTGTGCATTATCCGTTTCGTTAAAAAACGACACAACTATTATCTTTGAAAGTTATGGCAGAAGAAGTAGTAAAAGAGAAAATAAAACGGGTAAAAAAAGCACCCGTAGATGAAACTATTGAAGAAGGCACACCTGCACCATTTATTGATGCAGAAACCCTGAAAACAGGATTTGGTTTATTTTTCCTGTTTTTGGCTATTATGCTCTTTATTGCATTTGGTTCTTATCTGTTTACCTGGGAGGATGATCAGGATAAAGTATTAAATTTTTCCTGGAAAATCATTTTCAGCAAAGAAGCCATTGTAGAAAATAAAATGGGTAGAATCGGTGCCTACCTCTCGCATGTTTTCTTTTATGATTTTTTTGGCATCGCTTCTTTTTTTGTCTCTTATGTTTTTTTTACGATTGGCATTAATCTTACATTCAAAGAAAGAATATTCAAGCTTACCAAAATATTTTTTACTTCCTTATTCTGGATAGTATTTGTTGCAACACTGGCTTCTTTTATATTTCCCAATGCTTCTTTTCCATTTGGCGGCGGACTTGGAAAAAACAATTATGAATGGCTGTCAACATTAATGGGCAGAATAGGCCTGGGTATTTTACTTGGCATTATCGGACTTTCTTTTTTAGGGTTTAATATTAAAGATGCCTATGGAAAATTCAGTGCATGGAAACAAGCCTGGGATGAGCGGCGAAAACAATACGCACTGGAAAAAGAAAAAAATCTTCCAACTGAAGTGGATGATTTTTACAAAGAAGAAGAATTGAAAAAAGAAGACGGATATGAAATGGAAACCATCATTCCGGAAGAAAAGGAATTACCTACACCACATTATGAAGACCAGACGTTTGAAGTATTGAATGAGACTGCTGCTAACGAAATTCAGGAACCGGAAACAATACAGAATAAAGCGGCCATAGTGATGGAGTTGATTGAGAAAGAAGAAACAGCATCTGAATTTGATAAAGTGGAAGCCGTACCGAAAAAAGAAAAATTCACCTTAGAACCTGATTTTGAGATTGAGGAAATACAGGCTTTTGGAACGATTGATGAGACGCAAAAAAGTGAAAGTGAAAAAGAAAAGGAAAGTGAAAAAGAACATTTTGGTTTAGATACAAATTTTGATCCTCGTTTGGAACTTTCCAAATATAAATTTCCGGGTTTAGATTTACTGGAAGAACATGGTAGCGGACAAATAGAAATCAATAAAGAAGAACTTGAACAAAATAAAAATCAAATTGTACAAACGCTTTCACATTATAACATTGGTATAGAAAAAATTAAAGCTACTGTTGGCCCTACGGTTACTTTATACGAAATAGTTCCTGACAAAGGTGTTCGTATTTCCAAAATTAAAAATCTGGAAGATGATATTGCGCTCAGTTTATCTGCATTGGGTATCCGTATTATTGCACCGATTCCCGGAAGAGGCACCATTGGTATAGAAGTACCAAATGTAAAGAAAAGCATCGTTTCGATGAAGTCATTACTGGCAGGCGAAAAATTCCAGAAATCAGATATGGATTTACCGATTGCCTTAGGGAAAACAATTTCCAATGAAGATTTTGTGGTAGACCTGGCAAAAATGCCTCACTTGCTAATGGCTGGTGCCACCGGACAAGGAAAATCAGTTGGTTTAAATGCCATATTAGTTTCTTTATTGTACAAAAAACATCCTGCAGAATTGAAGTTCGTGCTGGTAGATCCGAAGAAAGTGGAATTAAATCTTTATAAACTGATTGAGAATCACTACCTCGCCAAATTACCAAACGAAGAAGATGCCATTATCACCGATAATAAAAAAGTAATCTATACACTGAATGCCTTGTGTATAGAAATGGATACCAGATACGAATTGCTAAAAGTAGCTCAGGTGCGCCATATCAAAGAATACAACCAGAAATTCTTAAAACGCCAGCTGAATCCGAACAACGGACATCGTTTCCTACCTTATATTGTGTTGGTGGTAGATGAATTTGCCGACCTGATGATGACTGCCGGAAAAGAAGTGGAAGCACCAATTGCCCGTCTGGCACAACTTGCACGTGCAATAGGAATTCACCTGGTGATTGCCACACAACGACCATCCGTAAATATTATCACCGGTACGATAAAAGCCAATTTCCCTGGTAGAATAGCCTTTAAAGTAACGGCAAAAGTGGATTCGCGCACGATTCTGGATGCTGGTGGTGCAGATCAGCTGATTGGCCGCGGAGACATGCTCCTGTCGCAAAGCGGTGAACTGACGCGCTTGCAGTGTCCTTTTGTAGACACACCGGAAGTTGAGCTGATAGCCAAATTTATTGGCGACCAAAAAGGATTTCCGACACCTTACGAATTACCGGATTATGTAGATCCGAAAGAAGCAGGAAATAGCGACAGAACGCTGGATTTAGGCGATCGTGACGACTTATTCAGCGAAGCTGCACGATTAATTGTTAGAAATCAGATAGGTTCTACCTCATTAATTCAACGAAAACTGGCCTTAGGTTATGCTCGTTCAGGTAGACTAATGGACCAACTTGAAGCCGTTGGCATCGTTGGTCCAAATCTTGGAAGCAAAGCCAGAGAAGTTTATGTAAAAACCGATGAAGAATTGGAACGGATTTTGCAGGAACTCGGTGAACAGTAAAAGTTAACCGTTATTTTTACCCGATAATAGAAATTTCTATTTATTTTGTAAGCTACAAACGGCTAATTATTTTAAAAAACAGTAACAAATAAGAGTATAAACGCAATATGATACAGCTTTTTTCAATTTTGAGTTTCTTTCTTTCTATTTTTGGGTATCAGCCAGACAAACAGCTGAATGACCCGAAAGCTAAAGTTTTATTAGACGCAGTCAGCAAAACCTATAAAGGTTATAATTCTATTCAGGCAGATTTTTCTCTGACCACCTACAACCCAATTCAAAATAAAACCACCAATCAGCCCGGAAGCGTTTATCTGAAAGGTGAAAAGTATAAGATATTGATGGGTAAGCAGGAAATCTTCTGCGACAAACAAAGTGTTTGGACTTACCTGAAAGACATCAATGAAGTGCAGATAAATGATTACGAAGCTAATAAAGAAGACATCACGCCTTCCAATATGTTTACTATTTATCAAAATGATTTCAACTATATGCTGAACGGCGAAGAAGTAGTGGACAAAACAACTTATTCGATAGTTGATTTGATGCCAAAAGATAAAAGCAAACCGTTTTTTAAAGTGCGTATCTGGATAGATAAAAGTGCTAAATACATAAAGCGCATGAAAGTATTTGACAAAAACGGAAACTTATATACGTATAGCGTTAGTTCATTTAAATCTAATGCAAATTTAGAAGATTCCTTTTTCAAATTTGATGCTGCCAAACATCCCGGTGTGCATGTGGAAGATTTGAGAATGTAAGTTTTAATTCCAGCTTTCTTGTTTACAAATTATACACTGTTTTTTTTAAAGAAAACAGTAAATTCACACGTGCTTTCAAAAACAAAATTCCTGAATTTTTTCAGAAAACTGAGTCAGTTTTCATTTATAGAAAATATACTTGCTCATCAAATCATTGGAGGAAACAACTTTGCCAGAAAATTAATAGCCGACAATAAAATGTATCCTACAGGTTCTTACAGAGTTTGCACGAGAGATGGAATTAACTACCAATTAGATATCAGTGACTATATGGATCATTCCATTTTTTTTGGAATTATTGATACTGTTGATTTTGACAGACGCATGCTTTACAGCCAAATAAAAGAAGATTTTACCTGTTTTGATGTTGGTGCAAATATAGGCGAAACCACAATCAACTTCGCGAGACTAGCACCCAAAGGCACCATTTACAGCTTTGAGCCGGTGCCCTTTTTATTTGAACGATTAAAGACAAATACTGCATTAAATAAATTCAGCAATATTCTGTTGTTTAATCTGGCATTATCTGATAAAAAAGAAGCATTGTATTTTGAAACTCCACAGAATAAAAACAGTTCAGGTATTACGTTAAAAAAAGAAAAATCGACCACTACAACAATGGTCAACTCGACAACCATTGATTTTTTTATCGAAGAAAACAAAATAGAAAAAGTAGATTTTATAAAAATTGATGTAGAAGGATTTGAGCATTATGTACTCAATGGTGCTAAAAATACGTTGCAAAATATGAAACCAACTTTAATGGTTGAAATTGACAACAGATATTTGATATCTAAAAATACTTCAGAAAAGATGTTGCTATCCTTGCTGCAAAACACCTTTGGTTATACTTTATACCGAATTAACGGATTGGAGAAAATTAAAATCAATGTGATTGAAGAAACAGACATGCATTACGATGTTCTGTGTGTGGCAGAATAAATAACTTATCTTATCTGACCACTTCCTCTTACCAACCATTTTTCTGTAGTTAATTTTTCTAATGCAAATGGTCCGCGCGCATGAAGTTTTTGGGTAGAAATACCTATCTCTGCTCCTAAACCGAAACAACCACCATCTGTGAAACGTGTGCTGGCGTTGGTATAAACCGCTGCTGCATCTACTTCATTTAAAAATCTGTTACATAAATCATCATCTGTTGAAAGTATCGCTTCGCTGTGTCTGGATGAATATCGTCTAATATGATTCACCGCTTCGTCAAAACCACTGACCGTCTTTACAGAACATTGCTGACTTAAATATTCCATTCCAAAATTTTCTTCCATTGCTTTTTGCAGATTAGGACAACCGGTTTCTTTTAAGATTTCAAATGCCGTATTATCTGCAAAGATAATTACGTTAAACTCATTCAATCCATCCTTCAGCATAGGTAAAAATTCGGCTGCAATTTTTTCATCCACTATTATAGTATCTAATGCATTACATACGGAAGGACGCTGAGTTTTTGCATTAATTACAATCTGTACCGCATCTTTTAAATTGGCGGTACTTTCTACATAAGTATGGCAAACACCTGCACCGGTTTCTATCGTAGGTACTTTCGAGTTTTCTCGTACAAAATCAATTAGCTGCTGCGAACCTCGTGGAATAATGATATCTACATATTTAACCGCTTCCAGCAATTCCTTAACAAATTTGCGGTCGACAGGCAAAAGCTGAATGGAATTTTTATCTACACCGTTTTCAATCAATGTGTCATGTATGATCTTCACCAGTATCTTGTTCGTAAATTCTGCATCGCTGCCACCGCGCAAAACCACCGCATTTCCTGCATACAGGCACAATGCTGCAACATCAATCGTAACATTGGGTCTTGCTTCATAAATCACACCAACAACACCCATCGGCACCGATATTTTCTGAATGTGCAATCCGTTTTCTGCATGGTTATCAATCAATACTTTTCCTGCAGGGTCTTCCAGTTTTACAATATCGTGAAGGCTGTCTGCCAAATCTTTAATTCTGCTTTCATTCAATAAAAGTCTGTCTTTTTTAGGATTCGAATCGTCCATTTTATCCAAATCCTTTTTATTTTCCTGAATGATAATTTCCTGATTGGCAATCAACAACTGAGACAATCGAAACAAAATATTTTTCTTTTGTTCCAATGTCAATCTTCTTACGTCAATTGAAGCCATGCTAACTGCAGCTAATACCGGCTGAATGCTTTCCATTTAAATAGTTTGTATACAAGTTATAGGTATTTTGGCTTTTTGTAGTAATTTTAAAAGAAAATAATCTAATGATAAAGAAAACGTTCAGGCTATTCTTGCTGGCTATATTGGTTGTACTTGTTTTTGCTGTTTTAAAATTTACCTTATTAGGAAAAGAATTAAAAACAGATTCGATTGCAGCATATCTGACACGTTCTGAAAACAAAAAAAATATAGAGCTTACCTTTTTGGGTTGTGCCGGTTTCATTATAGAATATCAGCAAAAAAGCATTTTATGTGATCCGTATTTCAGCAATCCGGGCTTACTGGACTTTGGCAAAAAACAAGCCTCGTGGACAAATTATGTATCAGAAAAAAAACTGGCTTCTGTGGATCTGG
>JBIKPT010000099.1:0-10397 GCA_044357355.1 Chitinophagales bacterium | reverse complement strand
GCTGATGATGATTGACAGCCTGGAAATGAATGAAGAAGACCGAGATATTATTGCGCACAACTGCGTTCAATGTGAAGAAGAAAAAATTGTGATTACTCACGGAACAGACACCATGGTGGAAACCGCAAAAATATTAGCTGAAAAAATCACAGATAAAACTATTATTCTAACAGGTGCCATGATACCTTATAAATTTGGCAGTTCAGATGGTTTGTTTAATTTAGGTGCAGCATTGGCATTCGTACAAACTTTACCAAATGGTATTTATATTGCAATGAACGGTAAATATTTCAATTGGAATAATGTTCGAAAAAATAAAGAATTGGGTTTATTTGAAGCATTACAATAATAAACATGACAAAAAAAATAAATGTAATCAAAGCATCAGGCGTAAAAGAAGAGTTTTCATTAGATAAACTAAAAAATTCGCTAACGCGTGCCAATGCAACTCACGAAGAAATAAATGCCATTACTGAAGCAATGTTGCCTAAATTATACGAAGGTATTACCACCAAAAAAATATACAGCGAAGCGTTCCGCTTGCTGAGAGGACAATCCAAAATTAAAGCAGCAAGATATTACCTTAAAAAAGGCCTGATGGACTTTGGTCCAACAGGATTTCCCTTTGAACGATTTGTAGGAGAAATATACAAACATCTCGGATATTCCGTTCAGGTAGGCACTATCATACAAGGCAAATGTGTCACGCATGAAATTGATGTTATTGCAGAAAAAAATAACGAAATTTTATATGTTGAATGTAAGTACCGGAATCAATCTGGATTTACGGTAGATGTAAAAACACCATTATACATTTTTTCCAGATTTCAGGATGTACTCGACAATGGATTGCTTACAGATGATAAAACAATTTTCACCGGCTCTATAGCCACCAATACTAAATTTACCGATGATGCATTAAGCTATGGAAATTGCAAAGGATTAAAAATGCTGAGCTGGAATTATCCTAAAAATAATTCACTTAAAGATATAGTAGATAAATCAGGATTATATCCGCTTACATGCCTGACCTCATTAACAAAAATTGAAAAACAATTTCTGCTGGAAAATAACTATGTGCTGGTCAATGAAATCTATAAAAACGAAAATTTATTAAGAAGCGCAGGTATTAAAGACAGCAGACTAAAATTAATTTATTCGGAAGGTGCTCAGTTGTGTCAGCTTTCTGCCAACAATAAAATGCAATAATTAAAGCACTTATGTTTATTTTAAGAAATATCGGAATTCATTCTTCACATGAGAATACCATTTATATTCGGGAAGATTCCCCGTTAATGCATTCCGAAGGATTTAAAGTATTAACCAGAGTTTTTGTCCATTTTAATGGTTCAAAAATTATCGCAACATTAAATACGGTGCATTCTAATCTTTTAAAAAATGGTGAAGCCGGACTTTCTGAAGAAGCAATGCTAAAGCTGAACGTAAAAGATGGTAACAGAATCTTTGTTGAACACCTTCAGCCTATCAACTCATTAGGATTTGTGAGGGCAAAAATCTATGGAAAGGAGTTAACGGAATCAGCTTATCAAGAAATCATTAAAGATGTGGTAGATGGTCTTTATTCCAATATCGAACTGGCAGCATTTGTAACGGCTTGTGCCGGAAATAATATGAATACGAATGAGATGGTTTATCTCACAAAAGCCATGATAAATGCAGGACAGCAAATTAAATGGGAACAACCCATAATATTTGACAAACATTGCGTAGGCGGTTTACCCGGAAACAGAACCACGCCTATTGTTGTCAGTATTGTAGCAGCTGCAGGATTAATAATTCCTAAAACCTCTTCGAAGGCAATTACTTCACCTGCCGGAACTGCAGATATGATGGAAACCATCACGAATGTAAATCTTTCTGTTGAAGAAATTAAAGAAGTGGTCAATAAAGAAAATGCATGCCTCGTTTGGGGCGGCGGCGTAAAAATCAGCCCTGCTGATGATTTACTTATTTATGTGGAGAAAGCTTTAGATATCGACAGTGAAGCGCAAATGATTGCTTCTGTATTATCTAAAAAAGCAGCTGCTGGTTCTACAGATATTGTTATTGATATTCCTTATGGAAAAACAGCCAAAGTGCGTTCTCATGAAGAAGCACTGAAACTGAAATATTATTTTGAAGTGGTGAGCGAAGCGATAGGTTTAAAAACCACCGTTCTGATTACGGATGGTTCGCAACCTGTTGGCAGAGGTATTGGACCTGCTTTAGAAGCACTGGATGTGTTAGCAGTTTTAAACAATGAACCAAATGCACCATCAGATTTAAGAGAACGTTCAACTGTAATTGCCGGAAAATTATTAGAACTGGCTCATAAGTGCAGTGAAAGTGAAGGAAGAAAAATGGCAGAATCAATAATCAGTTCAGGAAAAGCTTTCAAAAAATTCAAAGCCATTTGCGAAGCTCAGGGCGGTTTTAAGACACCTGAAAAAGGTAAATATACTTATAATGTTTTATCAGAAAAAGATGGCATTATAAAAGAAATAGACAACAGGAAGTTAGCCCGAATTGCAAAATTAGCAGGTGCGCCAAAATCACCCGGAGCAGGAATTATTTTTTACGCACCGTTAGAAAAAAAGATTTCAAAAGGTGATATTTTATTCTCTATTTATGCAGAAGGAAAAGGTCAGCTGGAATATGTGATAGAATACCTGAACAGTGTGAATCATTTAATAGTTATTGAGTAATGGATAAAATTATTTTTGCAATGCCGGGCAATGAATCAGTGGCAAATAAAATTGCCCTGAAAATTGAACTTCCGGTTGGAGAAATGGAACTTCGTTCTTTTCCGGATGCAGAAACGTATGTTCGTCTTTTGTCAGATGTTTCAAAAAAAGAAGTTATTATCGTTTGCACATTGAACCAACCCGATTCAAAATTATTGCCATTATATTTTTTATCAAAACTGTTAAAAGATTTCGGTGCAGAAAAAATCACCTTAGTGGCACCTTATTTATCGTACATGCGTCAGGATAAACGATTTCATGACGGTGAGGCAATTACCAGTAACTATTTTGCTTCCTTAATATCCTCTTTTGCAGATGAATTAATTACGATAGATCCGCACCTGCATCGAAGAAATTCTATGTCGGAAATATATTCCATACCATGTAAAGTTTTGCATGCTGCACCACTGATTTCAAACTGGATTACAGAAAATATAGAAATGCCTTTACTCGTTGGCCCGGACAGTGAAAGCGAACAATGGGTAAAGGAAACGGCAGAAAAAATAAAAACGCCATACATTGTTTTAAGTAAGATAAGAATAAGTGATACCGAAGTTAAAATTTCCGTTCCCGAGGTAGAACAATTTAAACAACATACACCTGTATTGATAGATGACATAATTTCTACCGCAAGGACAATGATGGTAACAGCAGAACATTTAAGTGAAGCCGGTTTAAAACCCGTTACCTGTATTGGTGTGCATGGTTTGTTTGCGGGAAATGCTTATAATGAATTACTGCAAGCTGGTGTTGGAAAAATTATCACATGCAACACCATTCCCCATCACACTAATAAAATAGACATGAGTGAGTTGATTATAAACAGTTTGAAATGTTAAGAAATTATCCTGCAAAAATCTTAGCTAATTTTTCCACCACATAATCCACTTCTGCTTTGGTGTTATGCCTGGAAAAAGAAAACCGAATAGACACTCTGTTCTCGTCTTTATTCAATGCACGCACTACATGCGAACCGGCAGATGCACCGCTGCCACAGGCACTACCACCACTGCAGCATATACCATCCATATCCAGCATAAATAACAACAGTGCAGATTTATCGTTTGGTGGAAAAGAAACATTCAGCACAGTAAATAAACTTCGCTCATCAATGTTTCCATTAAAATCTATATCCGAAAAATGCTCTTTCAGTTTTGCAATGAAATAATTTTTCAATTCTAAAATATAAGCTCTGTCGTTTTCTAAATTAGCATACGCTTTTTTTGCCGCAGCAGCCATACCAACAATACCATATACATTTTCCGTGCCTGCACGAAAGCCACGCTCCTGTCCGCCACCATGTATAAACGATTGCACTTTATTTTGTTTACGCATGTATAAAAATCCAATACCTTTTGGGCCGTGAAATTTATGTGCTGCTCCAGATATAAAATCGACATTCATTTTTTGTACATCTATAGGAAAATGCGCAAACGTTTGCACCGTATCCGAATGAAAAAGAGCATTGTATTGCTTACATATTGAACCGGCTTTTTCAATATCCATCAACGTACCAATTTCGTTATTGGCATGCATCAAGGTTACCAATGTTTTTTTATCTGAGGCTTTCAACAGTAATTCTAAATCTGCTAAATCAACATTTCCTTTATCATCAATTTTAACGTAGGCAACTTCTACCTGCAGATGATCTCTGCAAAAATCAACAGAGTACTCTACGCAATGATGCTCAATCAGCGAAGTAATAATTCGCTGCACACCTAAATAATTTACAGCTCCTTTGATAGCCATATTATTGGCCTCCGTAGCACCCGAAGTAAAAATAATTTCACTCGGTTGTGCTTTGATAAGCTGAGCAATAGTTTTACGTGCTTCTTCCACGGCAGCACGCGTATCTCGACCAAAAGAATATTGTGTAGACGGATTTCCAAAATGTTCTGTTAAATAAGGCATCATAGCGGCCAATACCTCTTCATCTATAGCTGTGGTAGCAGCATTGTCGAAATAAACTTTCATTGGTTGAGTTTGCAGTTGCAAATTATTTAGAAAACAAAATTAAGGAAAAAAGAAGAGTTTATCATTTGAAATTGTCAACTATTCTACTATTCAATTGCAAACACTACTCAGCAGATTTCAAGATAATCCTGAAAGTGGTACCTTTTACGGAGGACTCTTTCACAAATATTTTTCCGTGATGGTATTCTTCGATGATTCTTCTGGCTAAAGTTAAGCCCAAACCCCAGCCCCTTTTTTTTGTACTAAAGCCCGGTTCAAAAATCTGTTCAAAATTATTTTTAGAGACTCCTTTTCCGGTATCGGTAATATCAATATTTATAAATCCATCGCGTTCAAATGCATATACATGAATTTCACCGGTATCTTCCATGGCATCTAACGCATTTTTCATCACATTTTCCAATACCCATTCAAACAAAGGCGGATTGAGCAAAGCAAATAAATTGACATCAGTATATTTTACCAGAAAAATATGTATTTTTTTAGAAGCACGTTTTGAAATATAATCCACACCGTTTTGCAATACATCTACTACCCTATTTTTTTCCAGTTCCGGTACCGAACCAATTTTAGAAAACCGTTCTGCTATTAATACCAACCGATCGATGTCTTTTTGCATTTCATCAAACATCATGGCATCATCATCTGTATTTAATTTTTCGCGTAAAATATCTATCCAGGCCGTTAAAGAAGACAAGGGTGTTCCTAACTGATGTGCAGTTTCTTTTGCTAAACCAACCCAAACCTGGTTTTGCTCAGCTCGTCTGGCAGAAGTAAATGCTGCATAACTAATCACAAAAAACAAGGCGACCAATGCCAATACGTAAAACGGATATTTACGGATACTAACTAATAAATCAGAATCTTTATAGTATAAATATTGTTTTTCATTTTCAGGAAGATGAATATCAATAAACTGTCCTTTGGTTTTAAGTTTTTGAAGTTCTTTACTTAAATATTTTAAATCCTTGCTGACTTTCACCGAATCAAAATTCTTTTCTGCAAGAATTTCGTCGTTGCTATTTGCCCAAATTACAGGAATAGTAGAATTGAGTTTAATTTTATCCAGCGCTTTAGACAGTTCCAGTTCATCTGAAGTATTGCTATTCAATATTTTGTAAGCATCTGCAATTTCTGAAGCCTTTTTAATTTCTTCAGAAGCGATAGATTCAGCCAGTCGATGCGTATACCATAACGTAAAAAAAATGATACTCACTGCAAAAAGGAATAGCAATATTTTCCATCTGTTTCTGTGCTGGAAGAAATTCATGTATTAAAAAACGTACTTTAATGTAAATATTACACTTTTTTTTCAATGCATACTTGTTTCCTAAAAAGTATTTTATATCTTTGCACTCTCTTTTGAAAAAAGGGCGCATAGCTCAGCTGGTTCAGAGCATCCCGACTAAAATTGGGAGAGTCACCGGTTGAATTGTTCTTTAATTGTTTTTTCGAATTCAATTTAATTGTTTCGGGCGCATAGCTCAGCTGGTTCAGAGCACCTGCCTTACAAGCAGGGGGTCCGCGGTTCGAACCCGTGTGCGCCCACTAAAAATCCCGACTTATAGTCGGGATTTTTTAATTTAAACTATGTCCTTTTATTGCTACATATTATTTTCTATATCAAAAAATAAGTTTTATATCGGATTCACTGCCGGTAATATGGAGGATAGAATTAAAATACACAACTCTAATCATAAAGGGTGTACAGGAAAAAGAAGCGACTGGAAGCTTGTTAATTAAATAACAAACCATTTTTACCTTTTTCGTAAATATTTCAATAATTATACTCATATAAAATGCAACAAGATTGCATTTTATATACAAATTCCCTATATTTGCAATAATGTTGCAAAAGCTATTATTTCTGGTCGTTTTATTTTTGATACCATTTATCAGCAATGGACAAGATTGTTCTTTTAAAATATCCGGAAATATATTAGACGATCATGATAAATCTGCACTCAGTTATGCCACCGTTTATATTCAGGAACTACAAATTGGCATAACGGCAGACTCTAACGGATACTATGAAATCAATAACCTTTGTGCAGGAAACTATTCATTTATAATTGAACACTTAGGCTGTGATGCTGATACGCAGTCAATTACTATCACTGCTTCATTAAACAGAAATTTTTTCCTGGAGCATCACGCAGAAGAATTGGCAGAAATTATTTCATTTGCATCAAAAGCAGAAAAAGAGAGTTCACAAACCATAAGTACAATTGACACAAAAATGCTGTCTAAAATGGAAGGAAAAGATTTAGGCAGTATATTATCTTCTATTTCCGGAGTCAATCAGTTAAAAACCGGCACTACCATCAGTAAACCTATTATTCATGGTTTGTATGGCGACAGAATCTCGATCGTCAGCAATGGTGTCAAGCTTGAAACACAAGATTGGGGAACCGATCATGCACCGGAGATTGATCCGTTTGCAGCCAATTCAATGAAAATAATTAAAGGTGCAGGAAGTCTTGAATTTGGTACAGATGCCATGGGTGGAATGGTAGTAACGGAAGCACCTGTTTTAAAAAAAAATAAACACCTGAATGTTGGAGTGAGTTTAATCGGTCAAACAAACGGACAAGGTATCACTACATCTGCAAAACTGGAACAAGGTTTTAAAAAACAAGTTGCCTATTTTATTCAGGGAACCTATAAAAGATTAGGTGACCAGCAAACTCCAACTTATAACCTGACCAATACAGGCATTCAGGAAGGAAATTTATCTGCCGGAATCGGAATATTAAAAAAAGAATGGGATGTTACTGTTTATTATGCGCTCTATCAACAGCAGCTTGGCATTTTAAGAAGTTCGCATATCGGCAACCTGACGGATTTGAATAATGCCATAGAAAGCGACCGACCTTTAATTGTAGAACCTTTTTCATATAATATATCCAATCCAAAACAAAAAACGGCACATCATCTTGCAAAAATAAATGTCATTAAATTCCTGAAGAATCAGCAACATGCAGACATCACTTACTCGATTCAGTTAAACAACAGAAAAGAGTTTGATATTCGACGTGGCGGTCGTTCTGAAATTCCGGCACTGGACATGAATCTGATCTCAAATAATATCCTGACATCTTACACCAGAACACATGCATTTAAGAAAGCTTATCGCAGACAAGAAGGCAAAACAGGCTTAAATTTTCTGGCAAAACAAAATACGAATAATCCGGAAACAGGCATCCGCCCGTTAATTCCGAACTACTATCAATACAGTCTGGGAATTTTTGACATGGAAAAATTTGTAATAAATAATTATGTGATTGAAATTGGAGCCAGATATGATTATACAAGATTCTCTGCATTAAAATTTGACAGAAACAATATCCTGCAAAAGCCTGTCTATAATTACCATACCTATGCTGTAAATGCCGGTGCCGGCTGGAAAAACAACATTGAGATTATTCAACTGCAAACTAATATTTCGTATAGTTCCCGTTTTCCAAATGCCAGTGAATTATTCAGCGACGGATTGCATCATGGTATTGCTACTTTAGAATATGGAAACGACCAGCTTAAACCGGAACGTGGTGTAAAATGGGTAAATTCTGTAAACCTCTCTTATGAAAAATATTTCAAATCCGAATTTACCTTTTATGTAGCCAAAATAAATGATTATATCTACCTCGCACCATTGCCTGATCCGGTGCTAACTATTCGCGGTGCTTTTCCGGCGTTTCAATATTATCAGACCAATGCCAGACTGACCGGTTTTGATTTCACTGTAAATTCAGAGCCAGTAAAATACCTTTCTTTATCGTTGCGTTCTTCAATTGTAAGAGGTAAAAACACGAGTAGAAACGACTATATCATTTACATGCCATCCGACAGAATCAGTGCCGCATTTGATGTGCATCATGATTTCAATAAAATTCAGAACGTACATTTTGGCATGAATGTGCAGCATGTATTTAAGCAACATAAAATACCGGTAGAAATAATTGATTACAAAGCAGCACCGGATGCTTACACCGTTTTAAATGCAGATGCCGGATTTGATTATGCTATTAGTGCGAATCATAAATTGTCATTTTCCGTTACAGGAGAAAACATTACGAATGCAGTGTATCGCGATTACCTGAATCGGTTCAGATACTATACTGATGAGTTAGGATGGAATTTAATATTCAGATTGAAATATTCTTTTAGTTAACCAATAAATTATTAATTATGAAAAAAATCATTTTTTTAGTCACAGCTCTTACCGTAATGGTTTTAATGAATGCCTGTAAAAAAGATCCGGAACCTGTAAATGAAGAAGAAGTAATTACAACGGTAATACTATCATTACAAAAAGACGGTTCATCAACGGTTCAAAATTTCATTTTCAATGATCCGGATGGTGACGGAGGTTTAAGTGCAACTACAGACAGTATCATCATTGAAAAAGCGGCTATTTACAATGCAACTATTACTCTTTTAAACAACCTGGTATCACCTGCTGATACCATTTCTAAAGAAGTACTGGAAGAAGGCTTAGAACATCAGTTTTTCTATCAGAGCACGCCAGACAATGTCTTGTCCGGATTTACCTACGAAGGCGAAAACGATACAGACGGTAATCCAATCGGATTAGATTTTAGTTTTGCCACCTGGAATGCAGGCGGTGCCGGTACTTTGAGAGTAACATTAAGACATATGCCAAATAAATCAGCTACTGGTGTAGCCAGCGGTGACATAACCAATGCTGCCGGTGAAACAGATGTAGAAGTAGATTTTCCGGTTAGATTGTTTTAATCCGGAATAGTTTTTTTTATTAACTTTTTTGAGCCATCCTTTTACGATAAGGATGGCTTTTATTTTTAATACTTAATTTTTCAGTAATGTATATTACCTGAAAATCACATAACTTTAATTAAAATTAATAGTATGAAAAAGATTCTTTTTTTATTTGCAGGTGCAGTTATGTTTTTTACGGCCTGCACTAAAATGCAAACTATAACAGCAACACCGCAGGCTTCATTCAGTACGAATATAATTCCGGGAAGTGATGTCAGTGAAAACGATATTATTCAGTTAACTAATACCTCTTCGGAAGATTGCACCTATTTTTGGGATTTCGGTAACGGATTGACATCTACCCAAAAAAATCCGACGGTTGCCTATAAAATTCATGGCAATTATAAGATTCAATTAACCTCGACAAACAGCAAAGGTATTTCTGCAACATCTTCTGCCACACTAACCATACTGTGTAAATTCATGAATAACAAACACACAACTTCTTTATAAAAGACAATTTGTTTAAATACTATAATGACTTATCTTAAAGATAAGTCATTTTTATTTTAATGATTTTTCTTTCGAAGCTTACTTTTAATGATTATTCTCTTACCTTTATAATCTATTTAAACTATAGATTATATAATTCCATGTTGCAAAAAGATAAGCATCTTATTAGTTTTACTAAAGGAGTAACCTGGAGAATAATTGGTACGCTGGATACCATGATGCTTTCTTATATTTTTACTAAGAGTATAGGCAATGCACTGCAAATTGGTTTTACTGAAGTCTTCACTAAAATCTTTCTCTTTTATTTACATGAACGTATCTGGTTCAGAATAAAATGGGGTTTGAAAAGAAAAAAGACAACCCAGGCAATTTCCGAAAATGAACTGACAGATTTTGAACATAAAGATGAAATCTGGGAAGAAACAC
>JBIKPT010000014.1:22500-29007 GCA_044357355.1 Chitinophagales bacterium | reverse complement strand
AGGTATAAGCACCATTTGCATTGTATTTTTTTAAATAAGCAATGATTCGCTCCTGCAACTGAATGTTGAAATCCTGTGTTTCATTCATAAATTGCATTTCCATAGATTGTTTTCTTTCTTCAATCTTCTGTTGTTTCTCAGCTAGTTTTTGCTGCGCGGCCATACCTTCTTCTTCCGTCATGGTTTCTGCTTTCTGTACTAAAGCGGCATATTCTGCCTGAAAGGAGCTTACACTTCTGTCTAACTCAGATTCCATCGCTTTTTGTCTGGCTTCCAGTGTTGCCTTGCCGGTCTTGAAATAAGCATAATTGGTCTGAAAAGAGTCGATGTCAATATAGGCAATTTGAGGTACAGTAACATTTTTACCATTTGTTTGTATAATCTGCGGAGTTGCACCTGATTTGTTTTTAGAACTGAAATGCAGGTAAAATAAAACACCTACTAAAACAAATAAAACAGCATTAAGAGCTATGGATAAATTTTTCATTCGGCAAAGATAATCCAATTTTTTGGTTCAATAATTATAACAAACAAGCATTGTGCATTAAAATTAACATACATTACTATCTGAAAATACCGTTCAGATTTTCAAAATTCCAAAATATCATTATCTTTGCATCCCGTTCTGACAACTTGGAACGGTTATTTTGCGGGTGTGGCGAAATTGGTAGACGCACTAGACTTAGGATCTAGCGGGTAACCATGGGGGTTCGAGTCCCTCCACCCGCACAAAAGCAGGTTGATTGACAAACGGTATGTGGTAGGACGAGAAGTTTATCCCGATGCATATCGGGAAGTCCCTCCACCCGCACAGTTTAGATGTTGAATGTTGAATTATGAATGTTGAATTTTAATTTACATTCGGGTTTTTCATTCAACATTTATCTTTTATCATTAAATAGTACAAACGTGAATATCACCACCAACAACACAGACGAATTAAATGCAATCATCAGCATTGAATTAAAAAAAGAAGATTATTTACCTAAGGTAGAAAAAGCACTGAATACGGCAAAAAACAATGCGGTCATTAAAGGCTTTAGAAAAGGTCATGTACCTGCAGGCGTTATTAAAAAGATGTACGGCAATTCTATTTTGCTGGATGAATTAAATAAATCAGTTTCTGAAGCTTTAAATAAACACATCGAAGAAGCAAAACTGAATATGTTAGGTCGCCCTTTGCCAAAACCATCGGCTTCACTGGACATTGATATCAATAATCCGATTGACTTTACATTTGAATATGAAATTGGACTGGCTCCGGAAGTAAAAGTAACTGCAGTAGATAAAAAGACGAAAGTAGCGAAAAATGTAATCACTATAGATGACAAAACATTAGAAGAAGAATTGGAGAAATTGACGCAGCGCTACGGAAATGTTACCAATCCTGAGGAAGTAAAAGAAGGAAAAGAGTCTGTCATTGAGAAAGCAGAACTAAATCAGGAGTTGTTTGATAAGATTTATGGACCAGGTATTGTAAACTCTTTAGAAGAGTTTAAAGATAAACTGCGCAAGGAATTACAGGATTTTGCGGATAAATCTGCTGCCAATAAATTTAAAGATGATATTTATTTGGCCTTGATGGAAAAAACCGACGTGAAATTTCCGGATGCATTCCTGAAAAAATTCATCAAAGCAAGTAATGAGAATCCAATCGACGAAGAACAAATCGAACAGGAATATCCTCAGTTTGAAAAAGGATTGAAATGGAATCTGATAACTAGCACTATAGCAAAAGACAATGCTATAAAAGTTGAATTTGAAGATGTAAAGAATTTCTCTAAAGACCAGTTGCGTGCTCAATTTATGATGTACGGCGGTGGTATTACAGACGAAATGATTGATACCTTCAATGACAACATGATGGCAAAAGAAGACCATGTCAAAAAGTCATATGATGGCGCTTTGGAACAAAAATTGTTTACTTTTATCGAAAGCCAAATAAATGTAGAAGAAAAATCTGCTACATTTGATGAGTTTTTTAATAAAAAAGAAGATAAGTAGTGCGTTACAGAGTGCGTATTGCGTAATTCGGTTTTTAAATTTCAATCTATAATTACTCAATACTAAACGAAAAAACAATGGACTACGGCAAAGAATTCAAAAAATATGCTACCAAGCATCACGGATTATCCAGCATCTATCTGGAAAATTATTTAGATTCCAACATCACCAATCTTACACCAAACATCATTGAAGAACGTCCTATGAACGTGGCTGCCATCGATGTGTTTTCTCGTTTAATGATGGACAGAATCATCTTTATGGGTACTGGCATCGATGATTATGTTGCAAACGTTATCATGGCACAATTGTTATTTCTGGATTCAGCAGACAGAAACAGAGACATACAAATATATGTGAACAGTCCGGGTGGAAGTGTTTATGCAGGATTAGGAATTTATGATACCATGCAATATGTAGAGCCGAATGTGGCCACTTGCTGCGTAGGTATAGCAGCTTCTATGGCTGCCGTATTATTATGTGCCGGTGAAAAAGGAAAACGCAGTGCATTAAAACACAGCCGTGTAATGATACACCAGCCGATGGGCGGCGCACAAGGTCAGGTTTCTGAAATAGAAATTACGTATAAGG
This sequence comes from Chitinophagales bacterium, assembly GCA_044357355.1. Taxonomy (GTDB): domain Bacteria; phylum Bacteroidota; class Bacteroidia; order Chitinophagales; family JADIYW01; genus JADJSS01. Next base: position 26,412 of record JBIKPT010000014.1, on the reverse strand, counting down.
AAATTACAAAGCTGAAAAAAGAATTGTATGATATTATAGCTAATCACAGCGGACAAACATATGAAAAAGTAGAAAAAGATAGTGACCGCGATTACTGGATGACCGGCGAAGAAGCTAAAGCATACGGTATGATTGACGAGATTTTAATTAAAAAATAATGTTGTAAATACGCACAGTAGTGCGGATCATCTATAAAAATAGAATTGGTGCGTAAACTACGCACCATTTTTTTGTAAATTTGTACACGCTGTCATCCTGTTCCGAAGTTTCGGAATTGTTTCAGGATCATATTAATGTCAGATTCTATTCAAAAAAATACAATGTCAAAGAAAAATCCAAATAAATGCAGTTTTTGCGGAAAAGCAAAAGAAGATGTTCAAATACTGATTGCAGGTGTAGATGGTTATATCTGTGAAAATTGTATCACACAGGCAAAACAAATAGTAGATACTGAAGTATTCAAGGTTCCTGAGAAAAAAAAGACACAGATGGCTATGGCAAAAAATTTAAAGCCAAAAGCAATAAAAGAATACCTGGATGAATACGTAATAGGACAGGACGAAGCCAAAAAAGTAATTTCAGTTGCAGTCTACAATCACTACAAACGACTAATGCAGTCTGTTGCAGATGACGAAGTGGAAATAGAAAAATCGAATATTTTAATGGTTGGAAAAACAGGAACAGGCAAAACACTCATCGTAAAATCTATTGCCAAATTACTGAATGTGCCTTTTGCCATAGTAGACGCCACCGTTTTCACCGAAGCAGGCTACGTAGGCGAAGATGTGGAAAGTATCTTAACACGTTTGTTGCAAGTGTGCGATTATGATATTGCTGCTGCCGAAAAAGGGATTGTGTTTATTGACGAAATTGATAAAATTTCCCGAAAAGGCGACAATCCATCCTTAACCAGAGATATTAAAGAAGGCACACAGCAGTCTTTATTAAAATTAATTGAAGGCACAGAAGTGCTGGTCCCTCCGCAAGGAGGCAGAAAACATCCGGAACAAAAATTATTGAAAGTAGACACCAAAAATATCTTGTTTTTGTGTGGAGGCTCATTTGACGGAATAGATAAGCTGATTTCTAAACGCTTAAATACTTCGGTCATCGGTTTCAAACACGGCAAAGCAGGACAGGAAATAGAAAAAGAAAATTTATTATCATACATTACCCACCAGGATGTACGATCTTATGGTTTAATACCTGAATTATTGGGACGACTGCCGGTGCTGGTACATTTAGAAGAATTAGACAAAGAAGCTTTGACCAATATTTTAACCAAACCAAAAAATGCACTGCTGAAACAATACAAGAAATTATTTGATTTGGAAGGCATAGCTTTAGAATTCGCACCGGAAGCAATAGATTTTATTGTAGAAAAAGCATTAGAATATAAACTTGGAGCAAGAGGTTTGCGCTCCATCTGCGAAGCTATCATAACAGATGCCATGTACGAATTACCTTCACAAACAGATGTGAAAGAATATATTATTACGGAAGCGTACGCAAAACAAAAACTCAATAAATCCAGATTGTCTAAGCTGAAAGTGGCGTAATTAAGTTTGTTTATGAGTTTATCAGAATTTTTGATAAAACTATAATCAAGCTAATTTGTTAGATTTGCAGTATTAATTCATTAACTCTTAAACTAAAATAAAAATGGCATTCGAATTACCAAATCTTCCATATGCACATGACGCACTGGAACCACACATCGACACATTAACCATGCAAATTCACCATGGTAAACACCACAACGCATACGTAACCAACTTAAATGCAGCAGTGGCAGGCACCGAAAATGAAGGAAAATCGCTGGAAGAATTAATGGCAAACATCTCTAAACTTTCTCCGGCTATCCGTAACAATGGCGGTGGTCACTTCAACCACTCATTATTCTGGACAGTAATGAGTCCTGGTGGTGGTGGCGAACCTACCGGTGCTATCGGCGAAGAAATCACAGCAACATTTGGTTCTTACGACAAGTTTAAAGAAGAATTTACAAAAGCAGCCACTACACGTTTCGGTTCCGGCTGGGCTTGGTTGTGCGTAAAAGGAGATAAAACTATTTGCGTATGCTCTTCTCCAAATCAGGATAATCCAACCATGGATATCGCAGAATGTCCTGGAACACCAGTTTTAGGCTTAGACGTTTGGGAACATGCATACTATTTACACTACCAAAACCGCAGACCGGATTATATTTCAGCATTTTACAATGTAATCAACTGGAATGAAGTAAACAGAAGATATGCGGAAGCATTAGCAAAATAGTTTCTGTTATTTGATATAAAAAATGCCATCAAATTTGATGGCATTTTTATTTTTAAGTCTTAATGATGATCGGTAAATTAACAGAATCAATCAGTCAATTATTTAGCAGGAAAAGACAAGTACAAATTGTAAAACCTTACTTAAAAATCCAGTCATCCAATCATCCATAAATCCAAATTCAGACAAAAGCTATTATTTCGTTTTCTCAAATGCCTGCATGGCATCCACCAACACCTGCACACTCTCAATAGGCAATGCATTGTAACAAGAAGCACGGAAACCGCCAACCGTGCGGTAGCCTTTGATGCCGTGAATACCATAAGGTTTCACAAATTCCAGAAAGGCTTCTTCGTCTTCCGGTTTTTCTGTAACAAAATTGATATTCATCCTGCTTCTGTCTTCTTCCACCGCATGTCCTTTAAATAAAGAATTTCTATCGATTTCCGCATATAATAATGCAGCTTTCGCTTTGTTGCGTGCTTCCATTTCCGTTAAACCACCAAGTTTTTTCAGCCATCGCAGCGTTAACAAACACGTGTAAATCGTAAAAACAGGCGGCGTATTATATAATGAGTTATTTTTTGCATAAATACTGTAATCCCACATTTTAGATTTCGGACGTTTGCTTCTGCCAAGCCATTCGTTCTTAATAATTACCAGGGTAATACCCGCACAACCCAGATTTTTCTGAGCACCTGCATAAATTAAATGATACTTGGAAACATCTACAGGACGCGAAAAAATATCCGAACTCATATCACAAACTACCGGAACAGCATGTTGCTTGTCCTCAAAAAATTCCGTACCATATATTGTATTGTTAGAGGTTAAATGTAAATAGGTAGCCTCTTCATCTACTTTGTAATCTTTGGGAATGTAGTTAAAATTCGATTCTTTAGAGGAAGCAATGATATGGGTGTTGCCATATAAACGTGTTTCTTCTTCTGCGCGCGTCGACCAAATATCCGTTTCCACAAAATTGGCCGTTTCATCGTCATTCAGAATGTTGTACGGAATCATATTAAACTGCATATTGGCACCGCCTTGCAAAAATAAAATAGAATAATCGTCCGGCACATGCAGCAGTTCCTTAATTAATGCAAGACTTTCTTCTAAAATAGCCGTAAATTCTTTGCTTCTGTGCGATATTTCAAGCAACGATAAACCGATTCCGTTATAATCCAGGCATGCCTGTGCACTTTGTTCAAATACTTCCTGCGGTAAAATAGATGGACCCGCTCCAAAATTTTGTTTTTTCATATCCTATTTGTCATTCTGAGTGAAACGAAGAATCTTAGATAGTTGTTGATATACAAAAATTCATCAATAACGAAATTACCAATTTCTCACTTAAACAAACATTAAACAATTATGACGAATCTCTTACTTTGCGTTCTTCCGAAACTTCGGAAGTGTCATTGCGTGAAATAAAATAAACTTGCGAGAAAAATACAACTTCGCCCAAGAAAGGTTTTGTAACCTTTCTTTCCTGTGCATTCACTATTCTTAATTAAGAAAACCACTATCTAAATGCTAACTTTGTTGCAATATATAAACTAAAATGACTTTCGAAGAACTCAACCTAACCAAACCCTTGCTAAATGCATTGCAAGATGTTGGCTACACAACACCAAC
>JBIKPT010000014.1:0-17500 GCA_044357355.1 Chitinophagales bacterium | reverse complement strand
GAATGTAAGTGTTATAGAGGTAGAGCTACCGATTGGACTAGGGGGCTTCACCGCCTACCAAATCCTGACGAACTCCGAATGCTATAACACATGTCCGGGAGTGAGGCGCGGGGTGCTAAGGTCACGCGCCGAAAGGGAAACAACCCAGATTATCAGCTAAGGCCTCTAAATCTACATTAAGTTGTTTAAACGATGTTTGGTTGCTATGACAGCTAGGATGTTTGCTTGGAAGCAGCAATTCATTTAAAGAGTGCGTAACAGCTCACTAGTCGAGTGACCGAGCGCGGAAAATAATCGGGCATCAAATGTAGTGCCGAAGCTATAGGATTACGTAAGTAATCGGTAGGGGAGCATTCTGTCCTGCATCGAAGGCGATTCGTAAGGATCTCTGGAGCGGACAGAAAAGAAAATGTAGGCATAAGTAACGATAAAAAAAATGAAAAATTTTTTCGCCGTAAGTCTAAGGATTCCTGATCAACGCTAATCGAATCAGGGTTAGTCGGGTCCTAAGGTGTAACCCGAGAGGGGCAACCGATGGAAAGTTGGTTAATATTCCAACACCTGCTTATATTGCGATGGGGTGACGAAGTAGTGAAAGTACCGCGGGGTTACGGAATATCCCGTTAAAGCGTGTAGATGTTGATAGAGTAGGCAAATCCGCTCTTGAATCGAACGTGATAGTACTCAAGGTTTTCGAACTGAGAGATAGTGTACCTAATCAGACTTCCTAGAAAAACCTCTAAGCTTCAGGTATAAGCAGCCCGTACCGTAAACCGACACAGGTAGACGAGGAGAGTATCCTCAGGCGCTCGAGTGAGTCACGGCTAAGGAACTCGGCAAAATGGACCCGTAACTTCGGGAGAAGGGTCGCCTCAGCAATGAGGCCGCAGTGAAAAGTATCAGGCGACTGTTTAACAAAAACACAGGGCTCTGCAAAATCGAAAGATGAAGTATAGGGCCTGACACCTGCCCGGTGCTGGAAGGTTAAGGAAGGTTGTTAGCCGCAAGCCAAAGCTTTCGACTGAAGCCCCAGTAAACGGCGGCCGTAACTATAACGGTCCTAAGGTAGCGAAATTCCTTGTCGGGTAAGTTCCGACCTGCACGAATGGTGTAACGATCTGATAACTGTCTCAGCCGTGAGCTCGGTGAAATTGTAGTCCCGGTGAAGATGCCGGGTACCCGTAACGGGACGGAAAGACCCCGTGAACCTTCACTACAACTTTGCATTGACTTTGAGTAAACGATGTGTAGCATAGGTGGGAGACTTTGAAGCGGGCACGCTAGTGTTCGTGGAGTCAACGTTGAAATACCACCCTTTGTTTACTTAGAGCCTAATCCGCTAAGCGGAGAAAGTGCATGGTGGGTAGTTTGACTGGGGTGGTCGCCTCCAAAAGAGTAACGGAGGCTTCCAAAGGTACCCTCAGCACGCTTGGTAACCGTGCGCAGAGTGTATTAGCATAAGGGTGCTTGACTGTGAGACCGACGGGTCGAGCAGGTACGAAAGTAGGGTAAAGTGATCCGGTGGTTCTGCATGGAAGGGCCATCGCTCAAAGGATAAAAGGTACTCCGGGGATAACAGGCTGATCTCCCCCAAGAGCTCATATCGACGGGGAGGTTTGGCACCTCGATGTCGGCTCGTCACATCCTGGGGCTGGAGAAGGTCCCAAGGGTTGAGCTGTTCGCTCATTAAAGTGGCACGCGAGCTGGGTTCAGAACGTCGCAAGACAGTTCGGTCCCTATCTGTTATGGGCGTTTGAGATTTGAGAAGATCTGTTTCTAGTACGAGAGGACCGGAATGGACTGACCTCTAGTGTACCGGTTATGTCGCCAGATGTACCGCCGGGTAGCTACGTTGGGAAGGGATAAGCGCTGAAAGCATCTAAGCACGAAACCCACTTCAAGATGAGATCTCATAGGGTCGTCGAAGACTACGACGTTGATAGGTCATAGGTGTAAAGGTGGTAACATCAAAGCCGAGTGATACTAATAACCCATCAACTTTTTAAAATTTGTATAATGATTTCCCAATATGTTATAATTTACTGACACACAAGTCATGAAAATGTAAGGCATCCTTAATCGGACTCAATGCCAAAGATTTAATGGCGATTATAGCGTAGGTGATCACCTCTTCCCATCCCGAACAGAGAAGTTAAGCCCTACAGCGCCAATGGTACTAGGTCAAACCTGGGAGAGTAGGTCGTCGCCAACCCATACAAGCCGCAACAGTAATGTTGCGGCTTTTTTATTTATTAAAATCATTATTTCCAATTACAAAAACCAAATAACTGTTGCTTATTTTTAGCACATGTTTGAGCAAATCACTTTAAGGTATTTTATTTATTTCTGGATTGCTGTTGCCATCGTATTATTTCCTGTTCAATTATTCATTTCCGCACCTTATGGAAGACATACCAAAACTACCTGGGGACCAATGTTGTCCAATCAATTAGGATGGATACTTATGGAAGGATGGGCATTAATAGCATTTTGGGTGGTTTATCTTGTTTTTTTTAATTCCAATGTATACTCATTTTTTTTGCCGTACTTTATACTTTTCATTATATCAACAGAAGTTTTTTTTTCTTTTACGAACCAATATAAAAGGAAAGCAGATGCCTCTTATGATTGCATTGTCTGCCATGTTTTTTAACTCCATAAATGCCAGCTCAATTGGTTATTACCTTAGTAATGTTTCTGTTTACAATGCCGGATATTTTATTCAATGGAATTTTATGGTAGGGTTTGTTTTGTTTGTAATTGGTTTTATTATAATTAAATATCTGATGGTATTTTAATTAATCTGAGAAAACCTGGTGAAACAGGCTATAAAATTCCCAAAGGATTTTTGTTCAGATTTATTTCCTGTCCAAATCATTTTGGTGAAATGCTGGAATGGTTTGGTTTTATGCTGATGATTTGGAATTTAGCAGGCGTTTCCTTTTTTATATGGACGGTTTCTAATTTATTGCCTCGAGCTTTGCATCATCATAAATGGTATCTTCAACATTTTACCGATTATCCGAAAGATAGAAAAGCAGTTTTTCCTTATATTTTATAAAATTGTATTCTATAGGTTTTTTGCTTCATTTGGTTATTATCAGTCAAATATATTTTTAAGTAATTATTTTGCGTACCGAATCTTTTTTACTAATATTACAATTATATAAATCAAAAAATAAACTTATTTTAAGATGAAGCAATTTTTAATTTCAACTGTTATAGTGCTGATTGCTGTATCCATTCTTTTCACCGGTTGTTCGGAAGAATGTGAAGATAATATGGTTACCGTTCGTGACACCATTACAAATACTACGTGGTTGTTAGAGTATAACGAACAATCTTCCGGGAACCAAATGTATTACGCACCGCAGTCATTTATAAAGAATGGTGCGGCTAGTTTTGCATCAAATTTATATCATGCCAGCAATAAGTGGGTGTCTGACTATAGTATAGGGATTCCAAAAGAGATAAATATTCACGTTGACACAGATTCTTTGAAATTAACTGCACGTATCAGAAATGTCAATGGCGACGGTATTGCTAATGAAATGGATTTAGCTCTAAAAAATTCTAATGCTTTAATGGCCTTTGCTTCCTGGCAGAAAGGATCTGTTTCCACCTTTTGCAGATTAGGTATTTCCGGACAACTTACAGGCAGTATTCCGGAATTATTAACAGACCCATCCAGCTATCAGGAATATTCTTTAAGTGTTTTAAATAATCAGGTGACTGCCTATAAAAATGGTACTATCCTGAAAACAGTTGCTTATACTGGTTCGGTTGGAAAATTAGGTGCAATTGGAATTTTATTTCGCGGCTATGGTGAAATAGATTGGGTTAAACTATACAAGGGAAATAAATTGATAATGACAGAAGATTTTAATGTTGATGGAACTACAACGGCAGTTTGGTCTAAACCTTAATATTTTCTTTTAAAATTAAAAAGCCTTGATAGATTTTTCTATCAAGGCTTTTTTTGTAAAGCTATAATAAATTTATTTCAAACTCCAGTCGAATTTATGTAAGTTTTCTACGCAATGTTTAAGTAATAAAACTGCATCTTCTATATCAGATTTGTGTGCCATTTCTATTACCTGATGTAAATGTCTGGTTGGTATAGAAACAGCTCCGGCAATAGCACCGGTTTTTCCCATGCGTTGAATTCCTGCAGTATCCGTGCCACCCATTGGTAAAACTTCAGGCTGCCATTTTATCTTAAATTTTGTGGCTATTTCTTTTTGAAATTTTACCATTCTGTAATCACAAATAGTAGATGCATCCATAATCTTAATCGCAACACCGCCTCCTAATTGTGTTACTTGTTCTTCAGGTTTTGAATCCGGTAAGTCATATGCAATGGTGGTATCTAAGCCAAAACCAAACGACGGATTAATATTGTGTGCAGCTACATTTGCACCACGAATGCCTACTTCTTCCTGAACGGTAAATACACCGTACACATCGTACGGACAGTCTTTCAGTAACTTTAATGTTTCAATCAGAATATAAACAGAAACCCTGTTGTCTATGGATTTGCAGTTTACACATTCGCCCATTTCAATTAACTGACGGTCTCTTGTAATTACATCACCTACAGAGACCAGTTTAATTACTTCTTTATAAGGCAACCCTAAATCGATGAAAAAATCGCTGATTTGGACACATTTGGTTTTTTCTTCAGCTGTCATAATATGAATAGGTTTGCTGCCCATCACACCAATTATATCTTTTTTACCGTGTACAATAACACGTTGTGCAGTCAATGTTTTGGCATCAAAACCACCCAGTGTATGAAATCTTAAAAATCCGTTGTTGTCGATATGTTTTACCATAAAACCAATCTCATCCATATGAGCAGCAATCATTACTCGCTTGCTGCTGTCTTTTCCCTTTTTGATAGCATATATGTTTCCAAGGTTATCTTGTTCAATCTTATCAGCAATGCCTTTTAAGTTTTTCAGTACCAACTCTCTTACTCTCTGTTCGTGTCCTGGCGCACCTGCCACTTCGCAGATTTGCGCTAATAATTTTACGTTCGTCCTCATGATAATTTTTAGAATTTAGTTTTACGGGTTTTTATTAAATTAGAAATCAAATATAAATAGTCTTTTTATAATTACAAAAAATTAGTAGTATTTTTCGGTAGGCAAATATAATACTTTCTTTTATTACCTATCTTTAAACAAGTAAACGAATTGTATGTCAGTATTGAATAATATAGGTGGAGTGGTCTTAAAACCCGTTATCAAAGAAATGAGCAGGGCAAAATTACCTAAAATAGATGGTCAGGTTTTTTTAAAAGGATTGAAAGAAGAGGTTGAGATTATAAGGGACGAATGGGGTGTTGCTCATATTTACGCAAATAATATCAATGACCTGGTGTTTGCACAAGGTTTCGTTCATGCGCAAGATCGTTTATTTCAAATGGAATTAAACAGAAAAGTGGCACGCGGCAGATTGAGTGAAATAATCGGGAAGAAAGCATTAGATAGTGACAGAATTGCCAGAACAATGGGCTACGAACGTGTGGCGAAGGAAGACTGGGAATTATTTGGAAACGATGAGCAACAAATTATTATTGATTATTGTAATGGAATTAATGCCTATATCAATAGTCCTGATTTTAAATTGCCGGTAGAATTTTCTCTGTTAAAACATCAACCCGACCCTTGGGAACCAATGGATGTCGCATCTTTCAGCAGGTTGTTGATTTCATTATTAACATGGGGTTGGTATGATGAAATCATTCGGGCAAAACTGATTGAAGCGGTGGGCGCAGATGCTGCAGCAGAATTAGACAACACTTATCCAAAAGATAATCCGGTGACACTACCCAAAGGGATAGAATTTAATATGCTGGATATTTCAGGAAAGTTTGAAGCCATGCGCGGACCTTATATGCCACAAATAAGTGGCAGCAATGCCTGGACGATAAGTGGCACTAAAACAAAAACAGGAAAACCATTTTTATGCAATGACCCACATCTCACTCTGAAAAATCCGAATATTTGGTATATGAACCATTTGCATTGTCCGGAGATGCATGTTAGCGGTGTAACTGCGCCCTCGTTTCCGATGGTTCAGATCGGTCATAATGATAAAATAGGCTGGGGAATCACGCTGTCTTTTACAGATATTGAAGATGTTTTTGTAGAAAAATTTACCGATGAAAACTGCACATCTTACATGCATGAAGGTAAATTAATGGAAACAAAAATCATAGAAGAAAAAATATTTATAAAAGGAGAGAAGATGCCTCATATTGAAAAAGTATATGAGACAATACATGGCACTTTAATATCTGATGTTACCGGTCATTCCACCATGAAACTTACCTTGTGCTCAATGGCTTACAGAGCCGGTACATCTACAAAGGGATGGTTTTTATTAAACAAAGCGAAAAATTGGAATGATTTTGCAGATGCCGTTAAACATATTACGGCACCAGGCCTAAATATTGTTTATGCAGATACGGACAGCAACATAGGATATTATAATTCCGGAAAAGTTCCACTGAGAGATAAGGCAACCGCATCGGTGCCACAAGCCGGTTGGACAGGTGAACATGACTGGAAAGGTTTTGTACCCTTTGAAGATATGCCGCATGTATTGAATCCAGAAAAAGGATACGTGATTACTGCCAACCACAAAGTGGAACCGGATGATTTTCCTTATTTTTTAGGAGATATTTATATGAACGGATACCGAGCTAAACGGTTAGAAAAAATGCTGTTGCGTAAAGATAAACTCGAGCCAAAGGATTTTACAGAAATGCAAATGGATTTTCATTGTATTCCGGGGAAATTATTTGCTGCACACTATAAAACCATACAAACGGGCAATCCTGAGTTGCAACGTTATATCGACATGTTGCTGGCATGGGATGGTGTCTTGGATCCTGAGAGAATTGAAGGAAGTTTATATAAGGTTGGTAAGCTGATGGTGGTCAGGAAATTATTTGAATCTTCTATTAATGATAAAAAACTGATTGATGAATTATTAGGAAGAGGATTTCATGCCATTTTTGGACCGGTGAATTCTTATTTAGGGCATAACACACCGATTCTTCTTAAAATTTTAGACAGTGAAGATTCTGTCTGGTTGAAAGCTGCCGGTGGCAAAGAAAAATTATTAATAGATGGATTTAAAAATGCCATTGATTGGCTTAAATTAAACTACGGAACTAAAACACATAAATGGAAATGGGGCGATTTACATGCTATTGTATTTCCGCATGCATTGAGTGCACAGCCACCGCTAGATAAAGTATTTGATATTGGTCCTTTCCCGATTGGCGGAGATACAGATACACCTTTTCAAACCTTCATTATGGCAGCAGAAGGTTACGGCGGAGAACTATCAGCACCATCCTACAGGCAAATAATTGATTTTTCAGATTTCGATAACTCAACCATAGTGATGCCTTTAGGAAATTCCTCTAATATGGCCAGTCCGTATTATAAAAACCAGTTGCGTGATTGGTTTGAAGGAAAATCATATCCGATGTGCTGGACCAGAGAAAAAGTGGAACAACATAAAAAGCATAGTTTGCAGTTAAAGAAGTTGTAGGCAAATTACGTGTTCTTGACTAACTTTGTTTGTTGTAATTTTTAATTAAATAAATACAAAATGAAACATAAGATTTTAGTATACTTTATAATCGCATGCTCGGTAATTTCCTTGAGGGCTGAAGATTCTAAAAAAAGTAAAACCGCAACGAAACCTGTTGTTGTATCGGATATTGCTGCTGATGCATTCATTTTTTCAGATAGCAATAAAGAAGAAGAGATAAACCTTACAGGAAAAGATGTTGTGCTATCGGGTAATGATAATAAATTGACGTTTACTGGCGTGATGGGTAATATTCAAATTACTGGAAAAAATAATGATATTACTATTGTGTCTGTAAAGAAGATTGTGATTACCGGAAGCGGTAATTTTGTGAGCTAGGAAAAATCCGACAATGCGAGCGGTAAACCTTTTATTCAGGATAAAGGCGGATATAATAATGTGGAGAAACGATCAGGCAATGCACAAACAAAAGAAGATTAATCTGTAAGTATTCAAAGTTTTTATAAAGCGGTAAATAATTTAATTAAGCTATGGAGAAATTTTCTTTTTATAATCCGTTTGATTTTAATGATCCGGCATTATATGCGATTCCAGGTTTTGTTTTATTGATAGTAACTGAATTTTTTCTTTATTACAGAAAGAAACATGCCGTTACAAAAGAATTTTACAAAGATGCAGCAGCCAGTCTTGAACTCGGTATAGGTTCTGCCATTCTTGATATTGGTGTTAAAGCAATTGCTATCGGATATTTGTTGTGGTTCTATCAGTTCAGAATTACAGATAATCTGGGTCCGGATTCTGTTGCAATATTTGCCACTTTAAAATGGCATCAGGAACATTGGTATATTTGGATACTTGCGTTTATTGTACAAGACTTTACGTTTTACTGGTACCATCGATTTGCTCACGAAATTAGAATTTTCTGGGCAGCGCACGTAAATCATCATTCATCCGAATACATGCACTATTCTACCGCATTGCGCCAAAGCTGGTTAGAGTTGTTATTTAAAGATGCTTTTTATATTCCGATGGCATTACTCGGTTTTCATCCGTTGATGATTTTAACATTACATCAGCTGAATTTAATTTATCAGTTTTTGCCTCATACCGAAACGATAAAACATTTGCCAAAGTGGTACGAATTTATATTCAACTCACCGGCGCATCATCGCGTGCATCATTCCAGTGAAATAAAATATTTAGATAAAAATTATGCCGGTGTATTGATTTTGTGGGACAGAATTTTCGGTACGTTCAGAGATGAAGATGCCGGATTTCCTGTGTATGGCATCACGAAAAACATTCACACGAATAATTTATTGAAAATCACGTTTCATGAAGTAGCAGCTATCTGGCAGGATGTGAAACGTGCACCAAATCTCAAATCAAAATTAAATTACATCTTTAACTCACCAGGCTGGAGCCATGATGGTGAAGACCAGCGTGCAAAGACGTTGCAGAAAAGAATCTTTAAAAATAACGTAGAATCTTAGGAAATATAGGAGATAACCAACTTAAGTTTGCGCCACCACCAGGTAAAGTATAAATCAGCATAGTTGGTATCACAAAACATCCAATTAATGTGGCTAGTGACAGGTTTCTTAAAGTGTTTACCGTTTCATTTTTTGCCAACAGGACAAAGCATATAAATATAAATGGATAGCAGTACCCAAAGCTACGCGTAATATCATATACCATTAAGTTTACAAAAGACAATAGAAGTATGCTGGAAAAGATTATAGTTGTATCGAACCATTTCTTCTTGTAAACAATAAAAAAAAGTGCCGGTAAGATCAATACCCAAAACCCTTCAAATGCCAAGAATATACTCAAAGGAATCATTGTGAAATTAGTTGCCACCACATTAAAGTTATGGCTAAAACTGTTGGTAATTGGCAGAGTAACATCGGCAAATTTCATCAGGCAAAATCGAATACTAATTGCCGTTATCCATCCGGCTATAAATGGAACTGATATACTGTTGAGTGACAAGAGGTTTCTAAGTGATAATGTTTTATATTTATGAAGATGCAAAGCTATAAAAACCAACGTAGAAGATAGTATGGCCCTTTCATCACAATAACAAACTAAGATCAAAATAAAATATCGCAGGTATTTATTATTAGTTAAAAATAACAATGCAAGCAGGAAGTAACCAAAACTATCAAATATCGGAATGAACCAGAAAAAAGATTCTGCCACATAAAAAAACGGAAATGCTAAAGTTAAAAGCGATGCGGAAATTCGATCAGAGCCTATTTTCAAAAAGACATTAAATACTACCAGAAAAAAGATAGGCAAGAGCAAAAATTGCAAAAAAATCATCTGCTTAGCACTTAAATGAAGGATATGTGCCGTTAGTGGAACAAACAATCTGAATCTTCGATTTTCTGTGTGTGCATTAAATGCAGGTGCTCCATCATAAAAATAAGATTCTTTTAATAAAGGACGCTGTATTTCCTGGCCAATGGAATGATAAAGATTGTCATTAGCTTTAAACTGATCAAAATCAGGAAAATAAAAAAGCAACGTAATGAATGTGCAAATAATTATTAATTGATACAACTTTAGATGATCTAAAAAAACAAATAATCTTGCACTTAAATTACTGTATACTTCTTGAAACATTTAAGTGCAAGATATTGATTATTTAAATTACAAACAAATATCAATTCTGTTCTTCTTTTGCTGCTTTCTTTTTCTTCTTTTTGATATCAAATTTCAATTTATCTTTTGTCTCTTCGTCTAAATCAGCCACTATGGTATCACCTTCATTGATATTCGTATTCAGAATTTCTTCCGCCAGCGGATCTTCCACATATTTCTGAATTGCTCTGTGTAAAGGTCTTGCACCAAACTGCGGATCGTATCCTTTTTCTGATAAGAAATCTTTTGCCGCAGTGGTTAATTCAATAGCATAGCCTAGTTTTTCTAAACGGTTATAAACACCCTGAAGAACGATATCAATAATTTTATGAATTTCTTCTTTGCCTAAGCTGTTGAACACTATCACATCGTCTATACGGTTTAGGAACTCCGGAGAGAATGTTTTCTGTAATGCTTTCTGAATAACGCCTTTAGTCAGATTGTCAGAATTATCTTTAATAGCAGAAGTCGCAAAGCCAACACCTGTTCCGAAATCTTTCAGCTGGCGAACACCAATATTAGAGGTCATGATGATGACAGAGTTTTTGAAATCTACTTTTCTGCCTAAGCCATCTGTCAGGATGCCATCATCCAACACTTGCAATAAAACATTGTAAACGTCCGGATGCGCTTTTTCAATCTCATCTAACAAGATAACAGAATATGGTTTTCTTCTCACTTTTTCTGTCAATTGTCCGCCTTCTTCGTATCCAACATATCCCGGAGGCGCACCGATTAAACGCGAGATGGAGAATTTTTCCATGTATTCACTCATGTCAATTCTTATTAAAGAATCTTCCGTGTCGAACATGTATCTTGCCAATGCTCTTGCTAATTCTGTTTTGCCAACACCGGTTGGACCTAAGAAAATAAAGGTGCCGATTGGTTTTTTAGGATCTTTTAATCCAACACGATTACGTTGTATCGCTTTGGTGATTTTTGAAACAGCTTCGTCCTGACCAACCACTTGTTTTTTCAAGTCGTCTGCCATTTGAACTAGCTTTTTGCTTTCTTTTTGCGCCACACGATTCACCGGAATACCTGTCATCATGGCAACTACTTCGGCAATGTCTTCATCAGATACAGGAAAACGTTTTGTTTTGGCATCTTCTTCCCAGTCTTTTTTAGCTTGTTCCAATTGTTCCTGTAGACGTTTTTCAGAATCACGCAAACGCGCGGCTTCTTCGTAACGTTGATTTTTGACGACCTGATTTTTTTCTTCTTTTACATTTTCAATTTCCTGTTCCAGTTGAGTGATATTTTCAGGAACATGAATGTTTTTTAAATGCACACGTGCACCAACTTCATCCAGCACATCGATAGCTTTGTCCGGTAAAAAACGGTCGGTAATATAACGCGTACTCAACTGCACACAAGCTTTAATAGCTTCTTCGCTGTATGTTACGCTATGATAATCTTCGTATTTATCTTTTAAATTTGTTAAGATAATGAGTGTTTCTTCAGGGCTTGGCGGATCCACAATTACTTTTTGGAAACGTCTGTCTAAGGCGCCGTCTTTTTCAATGTACTGACGATATTCATCTAATGTAGATGCACCGATACATTGTAATTCACCACGTGCTAATGCCGGTTTGAAAATATTTGATGCATCTAAAGAGCCTGTTGCGCCACCTGCACCAACAATCGTATGAATTTCATCGATAAACAAAATGACATCGCGATTTTTTTCCAGCTCTGTCATAATCGCTTTCATGCGTTCTTCAAACTGACCACGGTATTTGGTACCTGCCACTAAAGCGGCTAAATCTAAAGAAACTACACGTTTGCCAAACAGCACACGAGATACTTTTCTTTGAATAATTCTCAAGGCTAAACCTTCTACGATTGCGGTTTTACCAACGCCCGGTTCTCCAATCAGAATTGGATTATTTTTCTTTCTTCGAGATAAAATTTGTGAAACACGTTCGATTTCCGTTTCTCTTCCAACAATCGGATCGAGTTTGCCTTCTTCTGCCAAACGAGTGATGTCTCGTCCGAAATTATCTAAAACCGGTGTGTTGGATTTAGAAGCCGACTTTTTGGCAGTCGATTGGCCGGCTCCACCTTGATTTCCGAAACCACGGCGTTCTTCTTCGTCACCGTCATCAAACGGTTCGTTGGGTAATTCTGATGTGAAATCAGTTAATTCCTTATTATCGTTATGCATAAAGTCTAATTCAGCTCTGAATACTTCATAAGTTACATCCCATTTGCTCAGCAATTGCGTCACAATGTTTTCTTTGTTTTTCAGGATAGATAACAGCAAATGTTCGGTGCCAACAGTTTCCTGTTTCATCGATTTTGCTTCGAGTAAAGTTATTTTCAATACTTTCTCTGCCTGTTTTGTCAGTGGTAAACTATTCACGTTTCCGGGAATGGTTGTCACTCTGTCTTTTATAGCATCTTCAATCTTTTTACGGAATAAAGCGATGTCTATATCCAAAGAGCGCAATACCTTAATAGCCATACCATCGCCTTCGCGAATAAGTCCAAGCAATAAGTGCTCAATACCAATCTGATCGTGTTTCAGTCGAAGTGCTTCCTCTCTGCTAAAAGAGATGACTTCTTTTACTTTAGGTGAAAATTTTGCTTCCATATAGTTTAGTTCTCAAATTAGTTGCCAAGTTGTAAAACCTGACATTGTTACTTAAATAAAAATAGAACCCTTTTTTTACTTTTTTTATTTTTTTTTGCACAATGCGTCAGTTTCTGAATTTTATTAACAAAAAAGTGACAAAAAAGATTTCAATCCTTTCATTTATTGATTTAATTGTAAAAAAAAATATCTTTTTATTTCAGAATTAAATAAAAAAAACAGAGAACAGTGATTTGATTACCTAAATAGATGCAATTTTTACACAATTAATTCTATTTTTGAGTAAAATAAGATTAGAAACATTTTTACTTAAACTATTTAAATAACAAATACATGAAATTCAGCGTAGACAAACAAGATGGCGTAGTAGTATATGAATTATTAGAAGATAAATTAACTTCTTTAAATGCACCGATTCTGAAATCGGAATTGGTTTTAGCAAATGCAGAAGGCTACAAAAATGTAGTGGTAGATTTAGACAAAGTAAAATTTGTAGATTCATCAGGATTGAGTGCCTTGTTAATCGGACACCGATTATGCAAAGATGAAAAAGGAATTTTTGCGTTATGCGGTTTGAATGATTCTGTTAAAGGACTGATAAAAATTTCTCAGTTGGAAGATGTATTGCATGTGTATTCTACACAGCATGATGCAACAGGTGCGATAGATAAGAAGAAAAAGAAGTAAACCCCTAACCTCTAAAGAGGAACACTTTCATAAAGTCCCATTAGGGATTTAGGGTTATTATATGAATTTCGACATCACCATATTAGGCAGCAATTCTGCTATATTTAGTCACGGACGACATCCTACTTCGCAACTGGTGAATGTACACAACGTTCATTTTTTGGTAGATTGTGGTGAAGGAACGCAAGAGCGCTTGCACGAAAATAACATCAAGTGGTTTAAGATTGACCATATTTTTATTTCTCATTTACACGGCGATCATTATTTTGGATTAATTGGATTAATCACAACATTTAATTTATTAAAGAGATCCAATAGACTGACAATTTTTGGTCCTAATGAGTTGAAGAAAATAATTGCACTCCAGCTGAAGGCGAGTAATACTTTACACAATTACGAGTTGAAGTTTGTGGCAACGAAAGACGATGAAAAAAGATTGCTGCTGGACTTGCCGGAATGTTTAGTGTATTCAATTCCATTAAAACATAAGTTGCCAACTACCGGTTTTTTATTTGTAGAAAAGACAGAGCCACGTTTGCTGGATTTAGAAAAATTATCTAATTACGATATTGCTAAATCAGATTATAAATTACTGAAGCAAGGTGCTGATGTGATAGATGCATCTGGCAGAAAAATAAAAAACAGTAGAGTTACCACAAAAGCAAATATGCCACGTTCTTACGCGTTCTGTTCTGATACCATGTATCATTTGCCTTTAGTGAAAGCTATTAAAAATGTGGATGTTTTGTACCACGAAGCAACATTTTTACATGCAGACTTGCAGCGTGCCAAAGAGACGACACATTCTACTGCATTGCAGGCGGCACAAATTGCGAAAAAAGCCAATTCCAGGAAATTATTGTTAGGTCATTTTTCATCGCGCTATATAGATCTTTCCGTTTTAGAAAAAGAAGCGAAAACTGCTTTTCAAAATGTGGAGTTGGCGATTGAAGGTGCGGTTTTTAAAGTGTAATTTATTTTTTTAAAACACAAAAGATATTTCGCTGCGCTCAATATGACAGAGGACATGACTACCTTTTCTTCAATCCCAAACTTTCCAGCTTTTCTTCCAATGCTTTTTTACTCATGCCAATATCTTCAGCAGTTTTGGAAGTGTTCCAGCTGTTTTTATCTAATTTATTTTCGATAAAACTTCTTTCTACATAATCGTTGAATTGTTGCAGGTTGGCGAATTTATCAAAATCAATTCCTTTATTTTCTGCTTTCGAACTTGGTCCGGAATAATCAATTACATCTTGTTTGGTAATCGTTTTCTCACTCATAATAACCAAACGTTCCACCACATTTCTGAGTTCACGAATATTACCGGTCCAGTTGCGTGCCTGCAAACTTTCCAATGCATCTTTCTCAATTTTCTTCACCGGAATTCCATAATCACCGCAAATCTCATTTAAGAAATGATCTGCCAACACCGGAATATCATCCTTGCGTTCGTTCAGCGATGGCACATGAATCAGAATCACACTTAAACGATGATACAAGTCCATACGGAAACGGTTTTCTTCCACTTCTTTGAGTAAATCTTTATTCGTTGCTGCCACGACACGCACATCCACTTTTTCTTCTTTATCACCACCCACTTTCGTGATTTTATTTTCCTGCAAAGCACGCAATACTTTCGCCTGTGCTGACAAACTCATGTCGCCGATTTCATCCAGAAAAAGCGTGCCGCCATTGGCTTGTTCAAATTTTCCGATGCGCTGTTTAATGGCTGACGTGAACGCGCCTTTCTCATGGCCGAATAATTCGCTTTCAATTAATTCTGATGGAATAGCTGCGCAGTTCACTTCTACTAAAGGTCCGTTGGAACGATTGCTTTGTTCGTGCAGCCAGCGTGCAACTAATTCTTTACCGGAACCATTATCACCTGTAATTAAAACACGAGCTTCAGTTGGCGCTACTTTTGCAATGGTTTCTTTGATTCGTACAATTGGATTGGATTCACCTACGATGTCTTTGGATTTGGCAATTTTCTTTTTTAAGATTTTTGTTTCTGTTACTAAAGAAACTTTATCCATGGCATTTCGAACCGTAATCAGTAAACGATTCAAATCCGGTGGTTTGGGAATATAATCGAACGCACCTTTCTTTACGGCTTCCACTGCGGTTTCAATATTTCCGTGCCCAGATAAAACAATCACCGGTGTATCGATTCCTTTTTGTTGCATTTCTGTCAATACTTCGATGCCATCTTTTTTCGGCATCTTCACATCAAGTATGATTACATCGTAATTATTCTTTTCAATTTTCTCCAAACCGATTTCGCCGTCTTCTGCTTCTTCAATGTCGTATTTTTCGTACTCTAAAATTTCTTTTAAAGTTCTGCGAATCGCTTTCTCATCGTCAACAATTAAAATCTTTGGCATATATTAGTATTAAGTCGTAAGTAATAAGTGGTAAGTAACAAAATTTGTACCACGTTCTAAAAATAAAGAATGATTTTGACTTTAAACCACATAGCAACATAGTTTTTTATTCTTAAAGAAGAATGTGTAGTTACTCATAGTGAAGAAGCTTAGCTTCTTCTATTTTGTTACTCTTGTTGTAGTATCTGGTGTTCTCTTTCTTGAAGAATTTCTATGTAGCTATGTGGTTTGAATATTATTTTTTGAACATTGGTAAAGGTTTTAACGGATGCTGGAGCAGGTTCTTGAAAAATAATTTTATCAGAAAAAAGTGAAATCCTTTATATGGAAATTGAGTCTCTACCTGTTGGATGAATGATGCAGGAACCTCGAAATGTATAATACCTAAAGAGACATCTGTCCAGTCTGCTCTACGGAAAATTTCTACAGTAGTTGCGAAATTACCTTTGTAAGAACTTATTTTGTGATGCTGGTCAATCATCAACACAATTTCTTCTGACCAGTTATTTTTTTGAATTTGAATCAAATGATTTTTTGCCAACTCAATAGATGGTTTTAGGTAATCAAAGGTATTATTCGTCCAGATACCGATGTCGTGAAAGAAAGCAGCGATGGTATATTTTTCTTCCTCAGCATTTTTGCATAAGGACAAACTGTAATTGAAAATGCGATACACATGGTTTTTGTATTTCTCCATGTCGTTGCCCAGCACATCTGAATAAGCAGCAAATAGTGCTTCAATAATCAGATGCTGTTTGACAATTTGCTCACTCATATATTAAAAGTAAAAAGTAGAAGTGTGGAAATAAATTTTCTCACGACTCACGACTCGTCACTCACGACTCAAAAAACGCAGGCTCATAAGCCGAATTCTGTTTCAACTCTATCATTTATCTGGGACAATCATCGCTGATTGCCTCTATCCATCTACCCACCAACTTTAGCGAGCAGCTATCAAGCGTTGGCTTACATGATGTTTCAGCGTTTGAGGTTTACCTGAACAATGCATTGCTGCAAAGTAAGTTTCACTACAGCATTACCTGTACTATTTTCTGTGGCACTTTCTTCCGATAGTAAACTACCGGAACAGCCGTTAGCTGTCAAACTGCTCTGTGCTGTTCGGACTTTCCTTACTAATTGCTTAGCACGATAGATCGACCTGCAAGGCAAATTTACGATTTATGTTCCGAAGTTTCGGAATACGATTTACGATTTATTTTATCGTATTACTCAAACACCATCACATTTACACCTTCTGTATTGGATTTCCAGTTGGTGGCTTTTAAAACCCTTCCATTAAATGACATGGTAATGGTCTGTTTTGTAGTGGTTTGAAAGTAAATGTCCGCTCCTTTTAAAAATGGAAATAAATTAAAGGCACCGATGGCAGTCATGTTGGTCACTTTGTTTTTATTGTCATCATACGTAAACAAAGCAATAGTGGTGTTTTCTTTAGAGCAAAATGTATTGGTAGACAAAACATTGCCATCCAGTATCAGCTCATCTCTGCCGGCTACCGCAGCCTGGCTGGCACCGAAAAAGGCAGTTACACCTTGTGCATCATCTTTCGGCAAGGCCGCCAAAAATAAACCTGCAATACTGAATCCTG
>JBIKPT010000220.1:0-4030 GCA_044357355.1 Chitinophagales bacterium | reverse complement strand
ACCAGCTTGTCGCTGCGTTTAAACGGCTCGCGATAATAATGCACCTTACGGCTTCCGGAAATATTATCATACACCACAAATTCATAGTAGGTATTTTTATCAGCTCTGAACGGTCCCCAATAACCTTGTGCATCTGTGTTGAATTTGAAATCTGCAAAACTGCTCTTTCTAAAACCGGTTGCAGCATCTAAAGCATATACCTCAACCACGGTATTGGCTTTAAAAATATTTTCGCCAAAGAAACCGGCACGACCGGAAAGTATGACGTCGTTTTCATCTGTATATTCTAAGGTGCCTGGCGTTGTTCCTGCATTGAAAAATTTAAACATTGCTTCAAAGCTTTCCTTGCAAGTAGCTACTTCATAATGGTCTTTATCCGTTTGTTTGATGTTGGTGCCACCTGCTACATCTCTGCCGTTGGTGGCAATAAAATCAAAAGTAGAATAGATGTTTAAGATTGGAATACTATCCTGTCTGTCTGGCGGAAAACCGGCTAATAAGGTTAAGCTTTTTACTTTGCTGCTATAAGCACGAGCATAATCTTGCACCACGCCGGTGCCTGCGCTGTGGCCAACTAAATGTACTTTTGTTTTTCCGGTTCGTGCCAGCACGCTGTCTACTAAAGTATTCAGGTTTCGGTTGATGACGCTTCTGTCACCTAAAGAATTCCAGTCAAAGGCATACAAATCAGCCAGTGAATAACCATTTGATGTGAAACGCTTTACCTGTTTTTCATAGGTGTCGCCTGATGCTAAAAATCCATGCACAAATATTATCGGATCTTTGCCGGATGGCACAGGTACAGGAATTGCTAGATTGCCCGACGTTTCTTCTTTACAGGAAAATAAAAGGAGTGACAATACACCGAAAAACAAGAATTTTCTCATAGTTATAATTTTTTACCTTACGTAAATTACAACTATTTGTTCAATTTACATATAGTACCATTCCTTTTAAATAAGAACCTTCCGGATGGAAAATATTGATTGGATGATCGGCAGGCTGCGACAAATAATGCAGCACTTTTACATCACGGTTGGCTTCAATGGCAGCAGACATGACTGTTGAATAAAACAATTCTTTGTCGACAACCTGAGAGCAGGAAAACGTAAATAAAATCCCGCCCTTATTGATGCGTTTAAAACCTTCAGCATTCAGTCGTTTGTAAGCCTGCACTGCATTGTGTCTTTTGCTGATATTTTTAGCAAATGCCGGCGGATCCAGAATAATGACATCAAAATTTAAATCGCTGATTTTAAAGAAATGAAAAACATCATCACAAATTGAATGATGGTTGACTGCAGATGAGCCAAAGTTTAAGATCACATTTTTTGCCACCAGTTCCATAGCCGTTTTAGAGCTGTCAATGGAAACAACTTCTTTGGCACTATTATTCAAAGCATACATGGAAAAGCCACCGCTGTAACAGTAAGTGTTTAAAATTGATTTGTCTTTGCAGTATTTCGCAAGTAAATTTCTATTATCTCGTTGGTCTAAAAAGAAACCAGTTTTTTGGCCATGTTCAGCATCAATCAAAAATTTATTGCCATTTTCTATTGCCATAATTTCTTTTGCATGGCCCAGCAGATAGGTGTTTTCTGTGGTTTCGGCATATTCTTTTGGTAAATACGCCGCACTTTTATCGTAAATTGTATCAATGAATGTTACTTCATTTTGTATCGCATTTTTTATTTCCTGTATACAACGATGCATACCAATAGAATGACATTGAATCACTGCCGTTGTATCATAAATATCAACTATCAAACCCGGACAATTGTCGCCTTCCGCGTGAATTAATCGAAAACAGTTGGTGTTATTGTTGTCAATAAAACCAAGCGTTTTGCGCAATAAAAAAGCTTGTTTTGTTTTGTCGTTCCAGAAGTTTTGGTCAACAGATTCTTGCACAAAACTCAAGATTTTTACGGCAATACTTCCATGGTAGAAATGTCCGATGCACAGGAAATTATTACGAAAATCCTGTATTTCTACTAAGTCGCCATCTTTTAAACTGGTATCAAAAGATTGCAAAGCACCGGAAAAAATCCATGGATGAAAACGTTGTACGGAACGTTCTTTTTCTTTCTTTAAAACTATTTTTGGATACATAAGTAAGCGCAAATATAATCCTAAATCCCTAAAGAGACTTTTTTGATTTATAATAATTCCCCTTTAGGGGTTAGGGGTTCTTTCTAGCACAACATATGTTGAATCGAATTCATTCTTTTCATCTTTCTCAACAAATTCAGAATGTAGTACTTTCCAGTTGGAGTCATCGTATTCAAAATAGGTGTCGCCATCAATTTCGGTATGTACGATGGTGAGATGAATGGTGTTTGTCAACGGCATTATTTGCTTGTAAATTTCGCCGCCACCGATGACAAAGATTTCTTCCTGATTTTTTTGCGCTGTATAAACTATCGCATCATTGATAGTTGCGAAGACAAAACAGTTTTCAAAATCACATTGAAAATTTCTCGAAATGATTAATGATGTTCTGTTGGGTAAAGGTTTGCCGATAGATTCAAATGTCTTTCTGCCTAATAAAATATAATGACCGGTCGTGATGTGTTTGAAGCGTTTCAAATCTGAAGACAATTTCCAGAGCAACTGGTTGTCTTTGCCAATGACGCCATTTTCGGCTGCTGCTACTATGATGGAAATCTTCATATTGGTCAATAGTCAATAGTCAATAGTCAACAGTCCATAGTCAACCTTTTTAAGCTTTTTTTTTGCCACGTAACTGTGGACTGTCGACCATGGACTGTCGACCAGACACCTACACCGCTACTTCGCCTTTTATATGCGGATGACTTTGGTAATTGATTAACTCAAAGTCTTCGTATTTGAAATCAAATATAGAGGAAATGTCAGGATTTATTTTGAGTTGTGGCAACGGATAAGGTTCACGGCTCAACTGTAATTGTACTTGTTCGATGTGGTTACTGTAAATATGTGCATCGCCAAAAGTATGTACAAAATCTCCTAATTCAACATTACAAACTTGTGCAATCATCATTGTAAATAGGGCATAAGATGCTATATTGAACGGTACACCCAAAAATGCATCCGCACTTCGTTGATATAACTGGCAGCTTAATTTTCCATCAATTACATAAAACTGAAATAGAGAATGACATGGCGGCAAGGTCATGTCTTCGATATCAGCTACATTCCAGGCAGAAATAATATGACGGCGCGAATCAGGATTGTTTTTTAAATTATGGATGAGATTGGAAAGCTGGTCGATTTCACCACCGTTTCCGTCCGGCCAGTGCCGCCACTGATACCCATACACAGGACCGAGTTCGCCGTATTGTTTTGCAAAGTCATCGTCTGCTGCAATTTTTGCCGCAAACTCTTTCATGGTTTCACCCTGATAGGCTTCGCTTTTTTGATATTTTGCATAAGGCCAGTCGTTCCAGATGTTACAGCCGTTTTTACACAGATATTGAATGTTCGTATCGCCGGCAATAAACCAAAGTAATTCGTACACAATCGATTTTAGATGTAGTTTTTTGGTGGTTACCAAAGGAAATCCTTCCTTTAAATCAAAACGCATCTGATAGCCAAAAACGCTGATGGTTCCTGTTCCGGTTCTGTCTTCTTTTTTGGTGCCGTTGTCTAATATATGCTGCAGAAATTGTTGGTATTGTTGCATGAAGTAAAAGTAAAAAACTCCTTTGAATTTTCGAAAAAACAATATAAACACAATGTTTTACATGTTAGATACTTTAATTTTAAACTAAATTAACATCAAATCCTTAATTCTCTAATTATACAATTCTTAAATTCTAAGATTAATGTCTATCTTTGCAGACTTATGTTTTTTAAGAAATCACTATATCTTTTACTATTTGTCACCGTTTTAGCTTCCTGCAGCCGCCAATACGACAAAGTATTCAAAGGCAATAATCTGGAAGCCAAAATGAAAATGGCGGATGAACAGTACGCAAAAAAGAAATACGATAAGGCGATTCCTATCTACGAGCAGTTGCTGACTATATTGAAAGGCCAGAAAAGTGTGGAC
>JBIKPT010000097.1:0-10457 GCA_044357355.1 Chitinophagales bacterium | reverse complement strand
TTAAACATCACAGAAAATTGTTTAGACAGACATTTGGAAACTAATGGCAATAAAGCGGCTATCGTTTGGGAAAGCAATGACGCAGCGGCACCCAATCGTACATTAACCTACAATGAGTTGCATGCAGAAGTTTGCCGCTTCGCCAACGTCTTACAAAACAACCGCATCGAAAAAGGAGATCGCGTTTGTTTGTATTTGCCCATGATTCCGGAATTAGCCATCGCTGTTTTAGCATGTGCAAGAATTGGTGCAGTTCACTCGGTTGTTTTTGCCGGATTTTCTGCCAATTCAATTTCTGACAGAATAAATGATTCCGCCTGTAAAATATTGGTTACATCAGATGGTTTGTATCGCGGAAATAAAACAGTTGGTTTAAAAGAAATTTGCGATGAAGCCTTACAGTCAACACCATCCATTCAGAAAGTAATTGTATACAAACACACTGGCGATGCGGTAAATATGCAGCTCGGAAGAGATGTTTGGTGGCAAAGCGAAATGCATAAAGCAGCACCACATTTTGATGCCGTAGAAATGGACAGCGAAGATCCTTTATTTATTCTTTATACGTCCGGAAGCACCGGAAAACCTAAGGGTGTGGTGCATACCTGTGCCGGCTATATGGTGTACACTTATTACACTTTTTTAAACGTATTTCAATACGAAGCCGATGATGTGTTCTGGTGTACGGCTGACATCGGCTGGATTACCGGACATTCATATATCGTGTACGGCCCTTTGCTCAATGGCGCTACAACCGTTATGTTTGAAGGTATTCCGACCTATCCGGATGCAGGTCGTTTCTGGGCAACGATAGATAAATTGCAGGTAACAAAATTCTATACCGCACCAACGGCGATTCGTTCGTTAATGGCTTCGGGTTTGGATTTCGTCACGCCATACAAATTAGATTCTTTGAAAGTGATTGGCTCGGTAGGAGAGCCGATTAATGAAGAAGCCTGGTTCTGGTACCACGACCATATCGGCAAAGAAAAATGTCCGGTGGTAGATACCTGGTGGCAAACGGAAACAGGTGGTATTCTCATTTCTCCGATTGCATTTGTAACACCTACCAAACCTACGTTTGCGACCTTGCCGTTGCCGGGCGTGCAACCTGTTTTGGTGGATGCACAAGGCGTAGAGCTTAAAGGAAATAATGTGGAAGGATTGCTGTGTATGAAGTTTCCGTGGCCCGGAATTATACGCACTACTTACGGCGACCATGAACGATGCAGACAGGCCTATTTTGCTACATTTGATAATTTATATTTTACCGGTGATGGCTGCCGCAGAGATGAAGACGGCTATTACAGAATTATTGGCCGAGTAGATGATGTGATGAATGTGAGCGGACACCGATTGGGAACGGCTGAAGTTGAAAATGCCATTAACGAACATCCGTTTGTGATTGAAAGCGCAGTGGTAGGATATCCGCACGAAATAAAAGGACAAGGCATTTATGCATTTGTGATTGTAGACAAGCAAAGCATAGAAAATGGACTGGTGGATACCGACCCGATGCAGGCGGAAGGTGCCGGCGTAGATAACAGTTTGCACTTGCTGAATATTGCAGCGTTTGAAAATGAAGTACGAAATGTAGTCAGCAAGATAATTTCACCGATTGCCAAACCCGATAAGATACAAATCGTTTCAGGATTACCGAAAACCCGAAGTGGCAAAATTATGCGCCGCATCTTACGCAAAATAGCAGAAGGTGATATAAGCAATTTAGGTGATACTACAACGTTGTTGGATCCTTCAGTTGTAGAAGATATTAAGAAAGGTGCTGGGTTGTAAATTACGCCATCTCTACATTACTCAATTTTCTGAAAGAAAATTCATTATAAATATGACGTTTGGCGAAACGTGCCGGTGAATCAGAATTTACCAGTTTGATATAGGTGTTTTTCGGAACATTGAAAAATTCATAACTGCTGCCATTCAAGAACGTAATTTCCAGCACTAAACCTTTCCATTGGTAATCGCTGATATTGGATGCCATGATGGTTTCCTTAAATTCCGGCATTAACCCTTCAATAGTTTCCGGCGCAATACTTACTAAAAAATGATAGGCTTCAATCATCTCACGACTTTTTTCTTCCGCTTCTGCTTTTGCTGTTTCATCCTGAAATTTGTCTGGATGGTAAGCTTTCATAAAATTACGATAAGTCGTTTTTAAGTCAGCTAAAGTGGAAACAGGCGTTGCTTCAAATAATTTGCGGTAGTCGTTGATCTTTTTCATTTTTTAAAATAAGACTGCAAAGATACAACTTAAGCTTCTGTAATTTATGTGTTGATAAATACCTTAATATTATCAAAAGCTAAACTAATTTCACTTTATTTCCGTCAAACTCAACAATCGTACCTTTCACCAGCTTATTTCTTTTACGCAATTCCGCTTTGCCATTCACTTTCACCAATCTATCATCAATAACATTGTTTGCCTGTGCACCACTTTCGCACCAGTTCAGCGCTTTCAATAACTGGTTGAGTAAAATCATCTCGCCGTGTATTTCAAAGGTTTCCATGTTTAAAGATATAAATATTGAATGATTTTTGAAACACAACTTGTGCCGAATTTATTCCGGTATAGACACATAGATTCAATAGACTTTTCGGTTCTTCTTTTTATTAAGTTCGCCATAATAAATCATAGTTCCGAAATTTCGGAATCATCGAAGATGAATTTTCTATGAGATATTTTTACAAATGAATAAAAATCTGCTTGCGTTTATGCTTTAATTTCTATGTGCCTATGTGTTTTAATTTGTTTATTTTTAAAAATCAAAAGTAAGCATAGTATGCAAAAAGCCACTGCCATTTTATTGTTGTGCCTCTTATCTTCCACAATATACGCGCAAACGTATAATGCAAAAATCAGTACTAACTATGGAAACATCACGGTTGTGTTATTTGATAAAACACCTAAACACAGAGATAATTTTGTGAAACTGGTGAAAGAAAAATTCTACGATAGTTTATTATTTCATCGTGTGATAAAAGGGTTTGTCATTCAAGGCGGCGATCCAATTTCTAAAAATGCAAGCGATACCGCATTATTAGGCGAAGGTGATTTAGGCTATACCATTCCTGCAGAATTTGATACAGCCATCTTTCATAAAAGAGGTATGCTGGCCCAAGCGCGCGATGACAATCCGCAGAAAGCATCATCGGCTTGTCAGTTTTATATTGTACAAGGAAAAATTGCAGATGATTCATCATTTGCCAAAGCAAAACGCAGAAGAGGCAGTGAAATTCCGGAACATCATAAGCAAGTTTACCGTTCTATTGGCGGCATTCCATGGCTAGATATGGGTTATACTATTTATGGCGAAGTGGTAAAAGGAATGGATGTGGTGGATAAAATTGCTTCAGTAAAAACAGATAAAAACGACAGACCTTTAGAAGCTGTTCGTATCAAAACCATTAAATTGATTGTAAAAAAGAATAAGAAATAATTTTTTTGCGTTCTTTGCGCCTTTGCGTGATAAAAAATCTGGCTTAATTCTTCATAAATTGCTTGACTGCTTGCTGTTCATCATCCTGCAACGTCAATATATACTGACCTGCAGCTAACTCACTCACATTAATAGAATGATTAAACGTATCATTTTCTACCATAGTTTGTCCATATAAATTGACGATGCTATAATGAATAATTCCATTACCTGAAAAGCCATTAAACGAAATAAAACTATTTGCCGGATTTGGAAAGAGTCTTACATCATTCACTACTTTCTTTTGTACAACAGATGTCAGCGTGCAGCCATCACTTAACTTGCTAATATAACTCCAGAGAATTGTGTCGTATGGCGACCATGCCAAAGAATTATAAGCAGATTCGCCCACGCGAACTACAACTATATTTTGACTCGGCACCACGTATATTCGCTGGTCGTTTTTTCCCATGGCGCAAAACATATCGTCCGGTGCACTTGGTATAAATTTAAATGGAATTACTAGTTGTGATTGTGGTAGCATAAAAGATGGTTTACCATTTAACCACCATAAATAGCCGTAAGATTTGTTTATATTCTGTGAGGTGTTGGTCATTGCACGATAATAGGAAGTATCTTTTAAAACGGTATCGCTTTGCCAGATTCCTTTGTTTAAAGTGAGTAAACCAAAACGTGCCATGTCTCGTGCTTTGCTGAAAAAAACACTGTTCAGCCAAATGCCGCTTATGCCGGTTTTAGTACCAATGTATGAATTGGTAGCAGCAGTGTAACCTTGTCCGCTGACCGCAGTCACCACATCTTCCAGTTTTCTGTAAGCACCTGTATGATACGACCAGCGTGTGCCGACATCTGCTTTGAATTGCAGGCACGATGCTTCCTGGCTCAAATTGTCACATGGAAATGCAGGTTCATCATCCAGGCCACTGGTCATAGATAATAAACTTTTTATAGTAATAAATTTTTCTTTTTGTCCTGCGTTCGTCCAGCCAACACCTAAATATTTCGAAACAGAATCATTGATGTTTAATAAGCCTTTTTGCTTTGCAATTCCAATCATTGTTGCGGTTAGCGATTTTCCGGCACTTGCCCAGTAATGAATTGAATCTTGCGTAAAGGTTCCGAAATATTTTTCCAGTACTATTTTTCCGTCTTTTAAAACGAGGAATCCTTTTGTGTTGGTGTTGTCTAAGTAATTGTATAAAGAATCTATGCGCTGCGGACACCAGCCTACTCTTGATGGTGAAATGGTGTCCCAGGTGTTGCCTGTTTTCGGTGGAAAGTATAACGATTGTGCAGGCGCATTCAGCAGAAATAGAATAAAGAATAAAAGTAAATAATTCTTCATGCGCGTAGTTTTTACTTAGACTGTAAAGTAAGTTAAAAGTTTAAATGAGGTTAAAATAAAAATACCGACTCAGAGGAATCGGTACTTTGAACGTGCTTGTAAAGCTGTTATTTTATGATAAGTGTTAATAAACCTTATAGCATATCGAATTGGGCGGTCGACTTTAAGCCGTCTAACCAATTTGGTGTTGTCAGACGGCTCTAAGCCGTCCGACAACTTATTTACTATCTTGAATTAATGTATTTATCTAACTGACTGCTGTAATTATTAAACGTGAAATCATTGTACAGTGTATAGTAATTATTTTTATCGATGGTTCTGTCGTATGCATATTTAGCCATTTCCAGTTTGTTTTGTTCAAAGGTAAATTGCTGTAATAACTGATGCACCTGGCTTGTTTTTACCTGTGTGTTTTTTAAAGCCGTTCTGGCTACTTCCAGCATTTTATCTTCAAAAGTAATATTCTTCATGGTTTGAATCAGTGTTTGTAAACTGGCATCATCCATGATGTTTCCGTAGCCAAAGTTTCCGCCGCCATATGGATAGTTATTTGGATAATTGTTCGGAAAGTTGTTTGGGAAATTATTAGGATAGCCATTCGGAAAATTAGTATTCGGAAAGCCATTATTCCATCCATGGTTTCCGTAAGGATGGTTACAAGTAGGTCCGCAAGTTGGCTTAGGTCCGTTTGGTATTTGGTTTCCCCAGCCCGGTTGATTGTACTGGTAATTCTGTAAATGATCTACATACCAGCTGCTTTGAATGAAAGGTATTTTTTCAATTATCCTTAAGCCGAAAAATCTGTCAAGCTCTGCAACTGTTCTGTACCCATTAGTAATGGTAACCGGCTTGTCAAAAACATTTCTGCCGTTGAATACGTTTTCTACTACTCTTAAATTGTAGGTGCCTGCATACAAATCAAAAAAGCGAAAAGTATTGGCAGGTGAGGTGATGATCTGATTATTCAGACTAACGGTGTAATTTCCAGTTGAATTTATTTTTACAAAAAATTCTGCGGCAGCAAATAATTGACTGACCATTAAAATGGAAAAAGCGAGTGTAAAGATTTTCTTCATATAAACTAATTTTATTGAAAATCGTAATACAATCGCCGTGCCAAAGTTGGTTATTAGTCAATAGTTAATGGTCAATAGTTATGGATTATTTACTAACTCATTAATAAATTCAAGCTATTAAAGTCATTAACTAAACAGAAGTGATCCACCAGGTATTTTCAAAAATGTCTTTTACGCCGCAGGTTCTGCCGTAAGGTTGGTCAGTTAATTCCATGATTGTTGTGCAACCCAATTCCAGTGCTTTAGCATAAGATGCATCGGCATTTTCCACATAAACAAACAAACCTGCCGGTTCAGTTTTCCATTGGTCAGTAGCTTCCGCACACATGATGCTGGCATTGCCAATTTTTAGTTCGGCATGCATTACGGTGGTTTCACTTTCATCACGGAAATGTGTTTCCGTAACTTCTGCACCAAAAAGTTCTTGCATAAATTCCAGGAAAGACAACGCATCTTTTATAATTAGATAAGGTGTTACGGTTTGGTATTGTGTTGGAATGGACATAACTAATATTATTTAGATAATTAATTTCACAGCAATATCCGGAATTTCACTTAATACATAAAATAAATCCTTCGTAATGCGAACACCTGTTTTTCCTGACTGAAAAGTGAGAGGTTGTTCGTTGTCATCGTAGAGATAAATGGTGAAAGGTTTCTTTCCATTGTGTTTGGAAATTATTTTATAAATTCTGTCAACCGTGGCTTCGTTTAAATTTTTATAGTGCAACATTAAGCGTAAGCCTTTGCAATATTTTTCCAGTACATCCTGCAGAAATTCCATCTGACTTACCTTCAGTTCATATTTATCTCTATCGCGATAACTTTGTTTAAAAAATCCTTTCAGATATAGTCTGTTTCCTTGTTCTAAAAATGCAAGATATTTGTTGTAGTCTTCATTGAAGAATGCAAATTCCATAGTGCTGTCTAAATCTTCCATTATTACAATTGCCCAAGGTCTGCCGTTTTTATCCATGCGTTTATTGACACTGGATACCATACAAGCCACCGTTACTTCTTTATCTCTGAAGCGTTCCATATCATCGAACGTTGTGTTGGTGTAGTTTTTTATTTCCAGTTCAAAATCATCCAGCGGATGTCCTGAAATATAAATACCGGTTACTTCTTTTTCTTTTTGCAATTTCTCAAACGACTGCCATGGATTGGTGTTCGGAATTTCCGGTTCCGGAATTTCTGCATCTGCCGTGTCGCCAAATAATGAAAATGCCGTAGATGCATTTTGCTCCTTTACATTGTTTCCAAAACGAATGGCTAATTCTATGAAAGAGGAATCGTCTTTGTATTTATAAAAATATTGTGCACGATGTGTATTTGGAAAACTATCGAACGCGCCGGCCTGTGCCAGCGACTCGATATTCTTTTTATTGACGGAACGGGAATTCACTCGTTTCGTTAAATCAAAAATATTCTTAAAAGGACCGCTTTTTTCGCGTTCAATTAAAATATCTGTAACAGCTGCTTCACCTATGCCTTTTATAGCTGATAATGCAAATCGAATTTCACCTGCTTTATTTACGGAGAAACGTACATCACTCTCGTTGATATCCGGACCAAGTGTTGGTACCTGCATCCTGCGGCATTCACTTAAAAAGAAATTGATTTGTTTGATGTCACTCATGTTATGCGATAATACGGATGCCATATATTCTGCCGGATAATGCGCCTTTAAATAGCCTGTCTGGAACGCAACTAAAGCGTAACAAGTGGAGTGTGATTTATTAAAGGCATACGAGGCAAATTTTTCCCAGTCAACCCAGATTTTCTCACATATTTTAGGATCCAGATTATTATTTTGACAACCTTCAATAAACATAGGTTTCAATGAGTCAAGTTTTGCTCTATCTTTTTTGCCCATTGCTTTTCTTAACTCATCCGCTTTTCCTTTTGTAAAGCCGGCCAGTTTTTGAGAAAGCAACATCACCTGTTCCTGATACACAGTAATACCGTAGGTTTCTTCCAGCAAGTCTTTCATTTCCGGCAAGTCGTAGGTCACTATTTCTTTGCCGTTTTTACGTGCTGCAAAGCTTGGAATATATTCCATTGGTCCGGGACGATACAAGGCGTTCATCGCAATTAAGTCGTCAAATTTATCCGGTTTTAAATCGCGCAGGTATTTTTGCATTCCTGCACTTTCAAATTGGAACGTACCAATGGTGTCACCTTTCTGATAGAGCTCAAAAGTTTTTTTATCGTCCAATGGAATAGTATCTAAATCAATTTTTATTCCGTGTATTTTTTCTATTAATCGCAAGGCATCGCGCAGAATCGTTAAGGTTTTCAGCCCTAAAAAGTCCATTTTCAGCATTCCAGCCGATTCGATAATGCTTCCGTCAAATTGGGTGACTAATAAATCTGCATCTTTTGCCGTACACACCGGAACATAGTTGACGATATCATCCGGTGCAATGATTACTGCAGAGGCATGAATACCTCTGTTTCGAATGGAGCCTTCCAGATCTTCCGCCAGTTTTAAGGTGCGTTCCTGCATTTGTCCGTTGTGGCGAAAATTGCGCAGTTCTTCCACTTCTTTGAAAGCTTCCGCTAAGGTTACTTTCGGACGTTCCGGCACCAGCTTCGACATTTTATCGGTATCTGACAATGGAACTTTTAAAACACGACCAACATCTTTGATAGAACTTTTGGCAGCCATCGTACCATACGTGATAATTTGCGCCACCTGATTTTTCCCGTATTTATCAATCACATAATCGATTACTTTTTGTCTGCCTTCATCATCAAAGTCAATATCAATATCCGGCATGGAAATACGATCTGGATTCAGGAAACGCTCAAAGAGTAAATTATATTTTATAGGGTCTACATTGGTTATGCCAATGGCGTAAGCAACAGCAGAACCTGCTGCAGAACCTCGGCCAGGCCCGATGGAAACACCCAGTTTTTTTCCTTCATTAATAAAATCCTGAACAATTAAAAAGTAACCCGGAAATCCCATATGTTGTATGGTTTTCAGTTCAAAATCAAGTCGCTCAATAATATCAATCGGTAGAATCTCACCCCAGCGTCTGCGGGCACCATCAAAAGTTAAAAATTTAAGATAATCATCCTGATTGGTGAACCCAACCGGTAATTTGAACGCAGGTAATAATATATCACGCTGTAAATTTAGTGATTGAACCTTTTCAGCAATTTCCAGTGTGTTTTCTATGGCAAAAGGGACATCTTTAAATAATTCCTTCATTTCATATTGCGTCTTGAAAAAGAATTTATCATTTGGAAATTTAAATCTATCCGGATCTACAAAGTCTTTGCCGGTTTGCAGACATAATAAGATGTCATGTGCTTCACTGTCTTTTTGGTCAACATAATGGGAATCGTTAGTGGCTATAACTTTTACCTTGTGTTTTTCTGCAATTTTAAGTAATTCCTGATTGATACGTTCCTGACTCCATCCGGTATTGTCCAGATCATAAATATCGTGTCGTTGCAATTCTATATAATAATCCTCACCGAAAATATCCAGCCATTCCAGGAAAACTTTTTCAGACGCTTCCGGCCCTTTGTGAATCATGGTTTGCGGCACTTCGGCACCCACACAGCAAGTAGTTGCAATAATACCTTCGCTATGTTGTTTTATCAAACCTCTGTCCACTCGCGGAAAATCCATATAGATGCCATCGATAAACCCAAGCGAGACAATTTTCATTAAATTTTTATAGCCAGTTTCATTTTTTGCCATCAACAACTGATGGTAGCGTTTATCTTTATTTTCTCTGGTAAATTTTTTATTAAAGCGATCTTCCACCACATAAACTTCGCAACCTAAAATAGGTTTGACGCCGTGTTTCTTGCAGGCAGCAAAGAATTTAAAAGCACCAAACATATTGCCATGGTCAGTAATGGCAACGGCAGGCATGTTATCCGCCTTGGCTTTTTTTACCATGGCATCCACATCAGCAGCACCGTCTAAAAGTGAATATTGCGTATGACAATGAAGAGGAGCGAAATCGCACATAATAATTTGAAAATTTGAAAATGAAATAATTTAAAAATGATAGTGAAATTACGATAGAATCACCGGCAAAATTGGTTTGTAATTAGATTTATTTTTCAACAATTTAATTCATTGATTTATAAACATAAAAAAGCTCAGGCATTGCACCTGAGCTACACGCAACTAAGAATTATTGAAATTTATGAGGAACTCATAAAAAGGTTAATCATAGTTTTATGGTTGTTTTATGGTATTTGTTTTGTACAACAACATTACACATTTGTTTGATGTAAATCAATAGTAATGAGTAAGTGGTCGTTTCTAATGAGAATTCGGTCAATTATTGTCAAACTTCATAATCGCTTTCAATATTTCTTGAAAGTTTTAAAACTTTGTATTAAATTTGGGTATGCAAATTAAAGAAGCAAAACAGCAGTTCGTGCAAGCCTGGGGTGCCTTGGGCTCACAATGGGGAATCAATAAAACCATGGCTCAGATTCACGCGCTAATGATGGTTTCTACAGAGGCATTGAGTACGGAAGATATTATGGCAGAACTTTCTATTTCCAGAGGAAACGCCAATATGAATATTCGTGAGTTGACTGATT
>JBIKPT010000096.1:0-10515 GCA_044357355.1 Chitinophagales bacterium | reverse complement strand
CAATTGCCAGGTTATACTACACTGGGATTCAGAAATAATCTGAATGAGCTTGCAAACCAAAACGATTTAAAATATATTCGAAACGCTCAAGTAGTAGGTGGTGTTGCCGTTGTTGTACCTGAGTCAAATACAAAGATTTCAGTAGAAGGTTTTGGTAAGTTTTATTCTAACTATCCTGCGCTTACCAATAAAGGTATTTCATTGGCAAATTTAGGCGGAGATTTTGGTGTAGTAGGTGATGAACCTGCAACTTCTACTTCTTTAGGAAAAACGTATGGTTTAGAAGTTGCAGTACAACAAAAATTATGGAAAGGTTTATTTGGTATTGCATCTTATACTTGGTTTAGAAGTTTTTTTACAGATGCTAACGGTGATTATAAACCATCAAGTTGGGACGCCAGACATGTTTTTAACCTTACTTTAGGATATAAGTTTAAAAGAAACTGGGAAATTGGCGCAAGATGGTCTATTCAAGGCGGTTTGCCTTATACTCCTTTTAATGAAGCTGGTTTTGCCGATACGACTAACTTTAAACAAAGTGGCGGAGTACCTGTTTCAGATTTTTCCAGATTGAATTCTTTGAGAACAAAAGCACAACATTCTTTGAACTTGCGCATAGATAAAAAATGGTTTTTGAAAAAGATAAACATCAATTTATATCTTGATTTGCAAAACGTCTACTTTAGCAAATTTCAAACGCCACCTAATTTAGATGTTGAATTTGATAGCAATAACATGCCTGTCTTGGATCCATCTGACAATTCTAAATATAAACTCAATTATCTAAATACTAGTAGTGGAAGTATTATTCCTTCTATTGGTTTTATTCTGGAATACTAGAAAAATTATTCAACTATTTTGTATGTAAATACAAAAACGACCAGTAGTAAAAATACTATTACAACACTGGATGCAAATATTTCATTGAGTATACCATGATGCAAGAAAGCCGCTATACATAAGCCAAAACAAACAATACATAAAACACCAATGATTTGATGAACTATTTTTCCTTTAAAGAAAAAAGGAGAAATTAACAGGAAGGTGGAAGCAATCGAACTCCATTTCAGCCAGGTGAAGATATTCAGCAGCTCTAAATTTTGTGTAATATCAGCAGCTTTGTAGTTTTTTATAATAGAATACAGCTGTACATTTTCCAGTCCGTCAAACACCAGCATGGAAACACAAAACAGCATTGCAAGATACATGGTGCCGGCATGCGTTATTTTCCTGATACCGACAGCAATACAAAACAACAATCCGCTGTACAGTAACATAAACAGGTAATCTATCTGATTGCCTAGCAATAAATCCTGTTCGTATTTTGGCACATCTTTTACCTCAAAAAAATGACTTACTTCTTCCGGAGACTGAATAAATTCGAGAGCTATGATAGGTGTATGGAATCCCTGAGGTAAGTTGTTTTCAGGTTTCGTATTTACAAATAAGAGAATAACAGCCACGATTAATAATAAAACACCAAAGATGCGTGCTGTTTTAAATGAAGAAGAGGTCATGTTTATTTCTCGCGTTTGTTCAATTCATCCCTTATGGTTGCTGCTTTTTCGTAATCTTCATTAGTTAAAGCATCCTGAAGTAGTTTTTCCAGCTCTTTTTGTGTGTATATTGAACAATCTGTCTTACTTTTTTCTGATAACGAGGAAGGTGTTGCACCGGATAATTCTTCAGCAACTAAATTTTCATCTGTTTCCGATTCTTCCATTAATACGATACCTGAAGTTTCCAGGATATTTCCGTAAATGTAAATAGGACAACTGAAACGTATCGCCAGTGCAATGGCATCGGAGGTGCGGGAGTCTATCTCGTGTTCTTCACCGTCAAAAATACAGACCAGTTTGGAATAGAAAACACCGTCCATCAGATTAGTAATGACTATTTCACTGAGTGTGATGTTGAAGGTATCCATCATGGTTTTAAATAAATCGTGCGTCAAAGGACGGACAGGCGGCATATTTTCAATAGCTACCGCAATG
This sequence comes from Chitinophagales bacterium, assembly GCA_044357355.1. GTDB lineage: Bacteria > Bacteroidota > Bacteroidia > Chitinophagales > JADIYW01 > JADJSS01. The sequence continues at coordinate 8,521 of JBIKPT010000096.1, read as the reverse complement.
GCCTGCGCTTCCGCAGCCCCAATTACAATAGGCAAACGGCGTTTTCCTTTCACTTCACCTAATACCACCGCATAAGAATGATGCTGGGTAAAACCCTGCGTAATGTTAATGATTTCTAATTCAACCTTTTTCACATTACAAAGATAAATAAAAACACAGCAAAATTCAATTAAGGTGTTTTCAACACGCGTTATCTAAAATAAAAAAGCCACCGAAGTTTCGGTGGCTTTGTATCTAAATACTAAGTACTAACTACTCAATACTATATTAATGTTGACTTGCTTTCAACGCTTTCACTGCTGCTGTTAATTTCGGTACGATTTCAAATAAATCGCCAACGATACCATAATCAGCTGCTTTAAAGAAAGGTGCTTCCGGATCTTTGTTAATCACCACTATACATTTTGACTGGTTCACACCGGCTAAATGCTGGATAGCACCGGAAATACCAAGCGCAATGTATAAGTTCGGACGGATAGCAACACCGGTTTGTCCCACGTGTTCGTGGTGAGGTCTCCAGTGTACATCTGCTACCGGACGAGAACAGGCAGTAGTAGCACCTAACGCAGTGGCTAAGTCTTCAACAATACCCCAGTTTTCAGGACCTTTCATTCCACGGCCTGCAGAAACCACTAATTCCGCTTCCGGAAGTGGCGCAACATCGCCTGTCTGACGGCTTACTTCTTTCACTGTTACACGGCTGGCAGCAGGTACAATAGCAGAAACTTCTACTGTTGCTGATCCTTCGCCTTTCGCAGCACCAAATGAATTGGGAACAACCGCTACCACTTTCACCGCTGTTTCTACTTTTACGTAAGCGAATGCTTTTCCGGAGAACGCTGTTTTTTTCACTACGAAGTCAGCATCCGGTAAACCTACCGCACCTGAAACGATACCTGCTTTTAAACGAGCAGAAACGACCGGCGCAACCGCTTTACCTGTCAATGTTTGAGAAATGATAATAGTATCTGCACTGATTTGTGTTGCTGCTTCAGCAATTGCTTTTGCATAAGCACTGGCGTCAAAATTATCAAAACCTGCATTGTTTGCGTGGATTATTTTTTTAGCACCATAAATGCCCAAAGCACTTAAAGACGCATCATCTATTGAACCTAATGCAAGACCTACCGCTTCTTTACCAACAGTGCTTGCATATTTAGAGGCATAAGAAGCAGTTTCAAAACTTGCTTTTTTTATTTTGCCTTCTGCTATTTCTACTAAGAATAAGATTGCCATAATTATATTTGTTTTGCTTCTTCGTGTAATAAACGGATTAATTCTTCTGCATTGTCAGCAGATATCATTTTGCAGGCACCTTTTGCAGGCGGCAATTCATACTTCACTACAGAAGTTAAAGAGCCAACGCCTTGTGGTGCTACTACGTTTAATGGTTTCGTTTTTGCACTCATTATTCCTTTCATATTAGGAATACGTGCTTCCGCCATGCCTTTAGCACAAGAAATTACAAATGGTACATCTACAGTTAATATTTCTTTTCCGCCTTCAATTTCTCTTTCGATAGAAGCCGTGTTGCCGGCCATATCTAATTTAGATGCATAAGACACAAATGGTAAATCTAATAATTCCGCCAGCATACCACCTAAATTGGAACCATTGTAACTGATGGTTTCTTTACCTAAAAGCACCATATCGTAATCACCGGATTTTGCTACTGCCGCAATTTCTGCTGCAATTGCATAAGAATCAGCTTCACCTGTTACATCTATACGGATAGCATCGTCTGCACCGATAGCCAACGCTTTACGGATAACCTGATCGTTTTCTGCAGGACCAACGTTTATTACCGTAACGTTGCCGCCGTTTGCTTCTTTTAGTTCTAACGCGCGTACTAAAGCGTACCACTCGTCGTAAGGGTTCAAAATCCACTGTACTTTATCGTTGTTGAACTTCGTGTCGTTGTCCACAAACGAAATCTTAGTAGTAGTGTCAGGAACTAAACTTATACATACTAGAAATTTCATAACTTTGTTTTTAGTTTAAAAATTTATTCCAAATCCGAGGCTATCGGAACGGAACGCTAAAATAATTCATTTTAATTAATTCAATGCATGCATACAAATAGAATAGAACGTTTGAAATCGTTAATTGTTGATAACCCAAACGATACATTTGCATTATTTGCACTGGCAAAAGAATACGAAAAAGTCGAAGAATTGGAAAATGCTGTACAACTATTTGAAAAACTGTTAGTTGTGGATGAAAAGTACATTGGTGTGTACTACCATTTAGCCAAAGTTTATGAACAATTAGACGAGGTTAAAAAAGCATTAAATATTTATGAAACTGGAATTCTAACAGCGCAAGAGTTGAAAGATACACATGCATTAAGTGAATTAAAGAATGCAAAAATGAATTTGGAAATTGAAATGTGATAATTTTTCGCAAATTGTAGATAGGCACTGCAGTGCCTATTGAACAGAAAAATATAAAGATGTCTGTGTACAAAAATAAATATCGTTCAGAATCACACCGATTAAAAGATTGGAATTATGCTATTCCATCTGTTTATTTTATTACGATTTGTACACAAGAAAAATTGTATCTGTTTGGTGAAATAAAAGAAGGGATTTTAATATTAAATGAAAATGGCATAATTGTTGAAAACGAAATAAATAAATCTATAGATATTAGAAAAAATATGGTATTTCATAATTATGTAATTATGCCAAATCATGTTCATTTTTTAATCGAAATTTTAAATGTAGATACGCAAGATGTAGATACGCAAGATGTAGATACGCACAGCAGTGCGTATAATAATAATAATAAAACCAACATTGATAATAATACGATCCATACGCACAGCCGTGCGTATCTACGACTGATGCCAAAATCAATATCATCATTTGTGGCAATTTTCAAATCTGTTACAACAAAACAGATAAATGATTTACGAAAAACACCACACGAAAAAATATGGCAAAATAATTATCACGACCATATTGTACGAGATGAAAATTCTTTTAACCATATTGCTACTTATATTGATAACAATCCTTTAAATTGGGAAATTGATAGTTTAAAATAATGCAGCAGAAAATTCAAACATACATCAATAATCACAATCTTGCCAATTCAGGAACAACCTTGCTTGTTGCCTGCAGTGGTGGTGTTGATTCTATGGTGCTGGTAGATGTGTTGATAAAACTGAATTTTAAGATTGCCATTGCACATTGTAACTTTCAATTGCGTGGAAAGGAAAGTGATGAAGACGAAAAATTCATTCAGCAGTTTGTTTCACAAAATAATATACCATTTCACGTTATAAAATTTGATACTAAAGCATACAAACAACAGCATGATGTTTCCACACAAATGGCTGCGCGCACTTTGCGTTACGAATGGTTTGAGAAAGTAAGAAAAGAAAACGGATATCATTGCATCGCAACTGCACATCATTTAGATGACCAATTCGAAACGATTTTGCTGAATATAACGAAAGGTACAGGCATCAAAGGTTTGACTGGAATATCACTTAAGAATGGTTTTGTTGTTCGTCCGTTTTTAGGAATTTCTAAACAGGAAATTCTTGAGTATGCAAAGCAAAATAATATTGTCTTTCGCGAAGACAGCTCGAATGCATCTGATGATTACCAACGCAATTTAATACGCCATCAGGTGGTGCCGCAACTGCAAAAAATTAATCCATCGTTACATGCTTCGATGGTCGATTTTATAGACAGGATGAATGATTATGAAACGTTGACGAATCAGCAAGTTGAAGTAATAAAGAAAAAATGTTATTCTGAAAAAAATGGAATTGCTGAAATTAAATTAGGTTTTATAAAAACACAAAAAGCCGGACAAACTATCTTATTTCATTTACTGAAAGAGTTTGGTTTTAATTCGGATGCAGTAAAAAATGTGTTGGATGTAAATGAAACGGGAAAGCAATTCTTTTCGGAATCACATAGAGTTGTGACTGACAGAAAGAGTTTATTTATCGTGCCTAAGAATGTTGAAAGAGAAAATTATCTTTCATTTGATAGTTTTCCCAAGCAAATCGTTTTCAATAATTATAAAATGCAATGCACACTTGTTCCAATACAAGAATTGAATATTAAGCCATCTGACAGATATGCCTATTTTGATGCGGATAAGATGGAGTTTCCTTTATTGTTTAGATATTACAAAGAAGGTGATTATTTTTATCCGTTTGGCATGAGCAAACCGAAAACACCCGGAAAAGCAGGCAAGAAGAAACTCTCCAAATATTTTAAAGATGAAAAATTTTCTTTGTTAGATAAAGAAAATACTGCCGTTCTGTTTTCAGGCGAAAAGCTAATTTGGTTGGTTGGTCACCGCATCGATGACAGATTTAAAGTTACAGAAAAAACCAAGTCAGTTTTGAAGGTGCTTATAGTGGATCATGAAAAATAAAAGCGCAGCTTTTCTCTGTTTCCCTGATACAAACTAATAGAATTGCAATATCTAATTTGCTTTAGTTTTTTTCTATGTGTCTATGTGTTTCAAAAATTATCGTAAATTGTATTCATAAATCTGAATAATGTCATTTTTCAAATACGGAATCGATACACTTACTGTTGCTAAAGCCATTGATTTGTCGACTGGCAAACTGATTGGAATTATTGATGATGTCGCTAAGCAAAAAATTAATCAGTCGCAGCAGTATGTGAATGAAATTGTAGCCAACAATGATACAGTTTATGGCATCAATACCGGTTTTGGTATTTTATCGAATAAAAAGATATCAGAAGAAGACACCAAAACCTTACAATATAAAATTTTGCAATCACATAGTGTTGGCGTTGGAAATCCAATTCCTAAACAGGTAGCAAAATTAATGCTGATTACAAAACTGCAAGCTTTAGCACAAGGATTTTCCGGTGTTCAATTAACAACCTTAGAAAGAATTTTATGGCACATAGATAATGATATAATTCCAATGGTACCGGAAAAAGGCAGCGTGGGCGCTTCCGGTGATTTAGCACCACTGGCGCATTTATGTTTGCCATTCATTGGTTTAGGAGAAGTGTTTTATAAAGATAAAATCATTAAAACATCAGAACTTTTTCAACTTAAAAATCTTTCACCGATTACACTTGGACCCAAAGAAGGGTTGGCTTTGATAAACGGTACGCAATTTATTCTATCCTATGCAGTAGCTGATGTACAGCGCATGCACAATTGCCTCGAAGTAGCTGATATTATCGGTGCCATGAGTCTGGAAGCTTTGCAGGGAACCAAAGCACCATTTGATGAACGCTTGCATCAGTTGAGACCGTTTAAAGGAAACCAATTGGTAGCGCAACGTTTGCGTTTGTTGCTGCAGGATTCTGAAATTATGAACAGCCATGAAGACTGCGACCGCGTGCAGGATCCTTACAGTTTACGTTGCATGCCGCAGGTGCACGGTGCCAGCCGTAACGCGTGGTTGCACTTAAAAGAATTAACAGAAATTGAGTTGAATGCAGTAACAGATAATCCGATTATTTTCAATGCTGATGATACGATTAGTGGCGGAAATTTCCATGGACAACCACTGGCATTGCCACTGGATTATTGTTGTTTTGCAGCATCAGAATTAGGCAATATTTCAGACAGAAGATGTTATTTATTGCTGGAAGGAAAATTCGGATTGCCGATGTTGCTGATGAGCGAAGTGGGTTTGAATTCAGGGTTTATGATACCGCAATACACCACTGCAGCTTTAGTAACGGAAAATAAAACCTTGTGTTTTCCGGCAAGTGCAGACAGTATTCCCACCTCATTAGGACAGGAAGATCATGTATCAATGGGCAGCATTAGTGGCAGAAAATTATATCAGATTTTAGATAACTTAGAATATATTTTAGCGATAGAATTAATGAGCGCGTGCCAGGCGATAGAATTCAGAAAACCGTTGAAAAGTTCAGCTCTGTTAGAAGCAGCACATTCATTTGTAAGACAAACCGTTTCGTTCGCTAATGAAGACCGAATCTTTGCTGATGATGTCAATCAAATTAAAAAAATAATTTCTAATTTTTCATTTATGAGCCATGTAGAAGAGAAACAAGCATTGAATAAAGGCTTTGAGGTGTTTGAGTTGTAAACTATTTAAAATAGATGCATGAAAAGAATATTTTTTATTTGTCTGACATTTTTTATCATTATATTAATATTTGAATTAATATAATGTAATAGATACGGACCGTTTGATGTACATGATTTTAAAGTTTCAAAATATAAAAGTTACTTAGTCAAGAATCAAACAGATTCTTTTTTACTAAATGATACCGTAATTATAACTGATTTTAAAATTGCGATATCAGTAGATACTTTTTTATTTGTAAAAAAATAATAAAATATAACCAGACTTTAGTTTTTAAAATTCATCATATGCTTGCTCGCCTGCATTGTCAGAATCGATTAATTTTATTAGTAATATAGAGATATTTTCTGATAAAAATTTAACTTCTTCTATTTTGTCAAACCAAAATCTAAAAGATTATTTCATAATTAAATTTCATTCGTTAAATTCTGTAAATAGTTTCCTGTTAAGCAATGAATTTGAAAAGAAATTTAACGAAGTATATAAAATTTTATTTTTATCTTTTAAGATAAACTCATTTGATTTCTCAAGGCTCAATAATACATACCATAAATTTACTATCAAGCTTTATTTTTCCGATAATACAATTGAAACATTCAGTTTTAATAAAGTTTATTTAACTAATTGAAATAGAATATAATTTTATAATCCAATAAAATACAAGTCCATTGATTTGTGATTAATAAGTTACTATAATGAAAATACTTACCAAATATTATCACCTCACTTCTAAAACCACGTTAAGCTGATTCGCATAAAGGTACGTATGTACATACGTTATTAATTGCTGGCAATAAATATAAAATGGGTGAGGCTGTAATTGCTGTACGTGTATGTTTACGTTCCGGTGTTGGTATCTTGACAGTTAGCATTCCAGAAGAAGAACGTTTTATACTTAAAACTAGCATTTTTGAAGCTACGTTAAAGGCAAGAGAAGATGTAGTAAAGAATATTAATGATTTTTCTGTAAATGGTATTGGGTCCGGAATCAGAACAAGTAAAAATGAAACAGAATTAGTTCATCAGGTAATTTTAACATGCATTAAGCCTTTATTATTGGATGCTGATGCTTTGAATTTGATTTCATAATTAGTCATATTTTCAAAAAAGATTACCACATAATATATGAACTTCCAGTTGCATTTTTGCCCGGAGCAATATCTATTAAAGCATTATTTATTTTTAAGTATTTTGCAAGCTCAAATGATATAGCAAAATTAAATGATGGAGAATAGTGACAACCATCGATGAATACTGGGTATTTATATTTATTACACAGGTCTTTCATGTCGACCCAAGAAGAATCATTTGACAAAACACCTTTGTAAACCAAACTATATAGTTTCTTTATTCTTGCATACTCATTAGGATTATATTTTACTTTAATATACTGTGGTAAGTATTCTGTATTATAGCCTAAAAAAGCTATTGGCTGTAAGACTTGAATCAGTTGAAAATTAAACTCCTTAGCCAATAAATGCCTTATACGTGAATTTATAATAAACCTATTAATATAATATTCGTATAAAATGCTGTCATTTTCATATCCATCAAAAACAGGGTCGTTAACAAGTAAATTTTCAAAGGCTAAAGGTCTACTATCTTTGATTTTGGATTTAATAAAATCAAAAGACAATAATTTATCAGAAGTAAAAGTATTAATCTGCATTTTCCTAAAAAGGGATGCTATACGTGTAGAAAATTCACTTCCATCAAAATTAGGACCTAGATTAAAACCGTCCATAAAAAAAACCGCATTAGGGCGTTGCCCTGATTTAAGTAATGAAATCAAAGCGTTTGTCTCTTGGCTGATTGTCCATGCTGAGCAGCCATAATTATATACATTGATTGAATCTTTAAGAATAGCTCCTAAGAAAGCCGGCCAAGTTTCATTATCCCTTACATATGAACCGAAAGTTGTGCTTCCTCCAAAGCAAAATATTGATTTAGTTTGATCTCCAGATACATCCATTTCAGGATTAAATCTATATGGCAGATTAAAGTCTGTCCATCTTACATTTATATTTTCTGATGTTATTGGTCTTTGTACAAACTCTGTTTCAGGATGATATGAAAAGGACTTTTCATTAAACAAGTAATAGTTTTCAAATGATTTAATTACTGACTTTATATCTTCTGCTGAATTGTAAGTTTGTGTTCCAGAAGAATAAGCATCAAAATTAAAAAAATCTTTGCTCATTATTTCATGTTCATCTGATTGAGAAACTTTCCTTCCTAGGGTATTGTAAGTAAAAACTATAATTATTGACAATAGAATTGTAGTAAAAGAGACAATTGCTATATACTTGTAAACGCTTAGAAACCTTTTAACCATTTTTTCTTTTTGTTAATATTACATAGAATTCACAAATTAGACAAACTATTTGAGTAGTAAATGTAATAATCAAAATAGAGAATACAGTATTCATTTTTTTGTAGCTACATTAA
>JBIKPT010000256.1:0-3038 GCA_044357355.1 Chitinophagales bacterium | reverse complement strand
AAAGATTGGGATTGTGTGGTAGTCGAACTCAACGTCATTGCGAGCGAAATGAAATGAAGCGTGGCAATCTGTTCAAAAAAATATAATAAATAAAAATGGAAAGAGGTGGCTGTATATATATACTCACAAATAAAAACACCACCACATTATACACAGGAGTAACTTCTGATTTACAAATAAGAATTTCAGAACATAAAACTATGTTCATCCAAAATCATTTACAGCAAGATATAATTTAACAAAGCTTGTTTATTACGAATTTTATTCAAGAATAGAAGAAGCCATTGATGCAGAGAAAAAAATCAAAGCATCTTCAAGAAAAAGCAAAGAGGCATTAATAAATTCAATAAACGCTGAATGGGTTGATTTATATGTAAAAGACGAGATAGAATCATGGTAAATTCAACAGATTGCTTCGTGCCTCGCAATGACGAAACTCATCAAACTTATAGTATATTTTTTGTTATTCCAATTTAGTATTAATTTGGTACTATGGCAAAATCAAACGGACATACTACTGCAAAAAATATTAAACAATGGGCCACCGAACTTGGCTTCAGCCACTGCGGTATTGCCAAAGCCGAATTTCTCGAAGAAGAAGCACCCAAACTCGAAGAATGGCTGAAACGCCAGTACCAAGGCGAGATGCACTATATGGAAAACCATTTCGACATGCGCCTCGACCCACGCATATTGGTGCCTGATGCAAAGTCAGTGATTTCATTGACCTACAATTACTACACCGACTTAAAACAAACCGGACATAATCAGGATAACGAAAATACACCACTATCCCACTTCCCCTCCTCGGAGGGGATTGAGGGGTGGGTTCCCAAGATTTCCAAATATGCCTATGGCGAAGACTACCACCATGTGGTGAAAGAAAAACTGAAAATTTTATTGCGCAACATGCAGCAAACCATCGGTGACCTAAACGGAAGATGTTTTGTGGATTCTGCGCCGGTGATGGAACGTGCGTGGGCAGGCAAAGCCGGCATTGGATGGATAGGCAAACATTCCCTGCTGATTAATAAAACGCAAGGTTCTTTTTTCTTTCTGGCAGAAATTATAGTGGATGCTGAACTGGACTACGACGCACCTTTTGCCACTGACCATTGCGGTACCTGCACCGCTTGTATGGACGCCTGCCCTACCAATGCCATTGTAGAAAATAAGGTGGTGGATGGCAGCAAATGCATTTCCTATTTTACGATAGAGTTGAAAGACGCGATACCCACAAGCTATAAAGCTCAATTTGACGACTGGATGTTTGGCTGCGATATTTGCCAGGATGTTTGTCCGTGGAACCGGTTTTCCAAACAACATACTGAACCCAAATTTACGCCGAACCCGAAACTGCTGGCAATGAACCGACGCGAATGGCTGGAAATTACCGAAGATATTTTTAACGAACTCTTCCGCAACTCTGCAGTCAAGCGAACGAAGTATGAAGGATTGAAACGGAATTTGAGGTTTTTGGAATTAAAATAAACGATTACATTTTAATTTTTAATAATATAAAAGTATATTTGAAAGAAGGAGGTAAAAAGGAGACCTATTTACCCAATTTTGGATATATATGTGTGATTTTTCAGACATATAAACAAGTTAGGTGCAAGCGTAAAGGACGACACAACAACCATCGACAAACTGACAAAACATAAAAAAAGAATGGCATTAAGTTGGAACGAAATTAAAGATAGAGCATTAAATTTCTCAAAGGAATGGGCGGACACTTCAAACGAAGAAGCAGACGCAAAACCATTTTTAGTGGAGTTTTTTAATGTGTTTGGTATTAGCAGTAAACGTGTTTCGACTTTTGAACATAGAGTAAAAAAATTGGACGACAAAGACGGCTACATTGACTTGCTTTGGAAAGGAACGATTTTAATTGAAATGAAAAGTCGAGGTAAAAACCTCGACAAAGCATATCAGCAAGCCAAAGACTACACACACGGACTGAAACAACACGAATTACCGAAATACATTCTCATTTCTGACTTTGAAAATTTTAGGCTTTACGACCTTGAAGAAGATAAACACATTGAATTTAAACTCAACGACCTTGTAAATAATGTTCAGCATTTCGGCTACATTTTAGGTTATCAAAAAAAGGTTTACAAAGAACAAGACCCTGCAAACATTAAAGCAGCAGAGTTAATGGGTAAACTTCACGACAGACTTGAAGAAATCGGTTACACTGGACATCCATTAGAAGTTTACTTGGTTCGTATTTTATTTTTATTGTTTGCCGAAGACACAACAATTTTCAACAAGCAACAATTTCAAGAATATTTAGAACAGCGAACAGCCGAAGACGGAAGCGACCTTGCATCAAAACTGCAAGAATTGTTTCAAGTGCTAAACACCGCAAAAGAAAATCGTTTTAAAAATCTGGACGAGCAATTGGCGGACTTTCCTTATGTAAACGGAAAACTTTTTGAAGAAAACTTGCCTACGGCAAGTTTCGATACAAAAATGCGACAAGCCTTGTTAGACTGCTGTTACATTGATTGGAGCAAAATTATCTCCTGCAATTTTTGGTTCCATGTTTCAAAGCGTAATGAACCCGAAAGAACGCAGAAACCTGGGAGCACATTACACCAGCGAAACCAATATTTTAAAATTGATTAAACCGCTTTTTCTGGACGAACTTTGGGCAACATTTGAAAGTATAAAAGATAACAAAAACAAACTTCCCGAATTTCATAAAAAATTAAGCACACTTAAATTCCTTGACCCTGCTTGCGGTTGCGGAAACTTTTTGATAATTACATACCGGGAATTACGTTTGTTGGAGTTAGAAATTTTAAGAGCGACTCACAAAGGCGGCCAACAAATAATGGATGTTAGCAGCATCATTTTACTTGATGTGGATATGATGTACGGTATTGAATACGAAGAATTTCCTGCACGAATTGCCGAAGTTGCAATGTGGCTAATTGACCACCAAATGAATATGCAAATAAGCAATGAATTTGGACAATACTTTGTTCGTTTGCCTCTGAAAAAATCTGCAAAAATTGTTCATGGCAATG